>JBGPGM010000210.1:0-4844 GCA_041483855.1 Phycisphaerae bacterium
CGGGCCGAAGAGCGCGACCGCAGGCACTCCAAACGCCGCCGCGATATGGCGCGGCCCCGTGTCGTTGGTCACCATCAACGATGCGCGCCGGATAATCCCCTTGAGCGAGCCGATCGTCACGCCCAGCGCCGGCAGCGACGCCACCGGTCGCGCCGGCGATGCCCCGATCATCGCCGCGATCTGCGCGCCCAGGTCCGCTTCGTCCGGCGAGCCGTTGATCACGATGGCCATCCCGTGCCGCTCGATCAGGTGCCGCGCCACCGCCGCGAACCGCTCCGCCGGCCAGCGCTTGGCCGGGTTGTTCCCCCCCGGGTTCACGACCGCGAATCGCGCCGCGCTGCCAAGCCCGGCCCGCTTGAGTATCTCCCCCGCCGCGCCCTCCTGCGCCGGCGTGATCCCCAACTCCAGCCGCGCCGCGCCGCCCCCTCCTCTCGCCGGCGGACCTGCCACATCCTCCGAGCCGTCCTCCGCCGACCCCAGCATCGTCCGCGCCGCCCGCAGGTAGTACTCCACCGCCGGCACCGGCAGCCACCCCCTGTGCGGCGCTGCCCGCCTGAACGGCTTGATCCGGTCCGTTAGCAGCAGCCCGCGCGCGTCCCGGTCGTACCCGATCCGCCTCGGGATCCACGCCAGCCGCGTGATCAGCGCCGAAGAAAAAGAGTTCGTCAGCAGCAGCGCCGTGTCGTACCGGCGCGCCCGCACCTTCGCCGCGGCGTGCTTGGGCCCCATCACCCCGCGCGCCCTCTCGACGTGCAGCTCATCGACCAGGTCCGACCCGGCGAGCAGTTCGTCGATTCCCGGTCGCGCCAGCGCGCCGATGAACGCCCCCTTCAGCGCGCCGCGCAGCAGCCGCAGCGCCGGCGTGGCCATGACAACATCCCCTACCCACGACGGAAGGACAACCAGCAGACGCAACGGCTTCGCGGAGGTCACGGTCATGGCTGGCATGGCGAGTCGTCGGGCCGGATCAGCAGAGGATAAGAGTAGACGGCCGGTCCCGATCGGCACGGCGTACCCTTGGCCATGTCCGCCAGAAAGACCCCTGCTCGCGCGTCAAAGCCGCCGCCGGCGCGTTCCACGGAGTACGTCCTGGGCACGCACGCCGAGGAACTGGCCCGCCTGGGCCTGCAGCACCGCCTCTGGTCCGAGGCCGCGCACCAGATCTGGGAGCGCGCCGGCCTCCGCCCCGGCCTGGCGGTGCTCGACGTCGGTTGCGGCCCGGGCTTCGCCACGATGGACATGGCCCAGATCGTCGGCACCGGCGCCGGCGGGCACGTGCTGGGCGTCGACGAGTCCGCCGGCTTCGTCGAACACGTCAACGCCCAGGCCGCGGCCCGCGCCCTGGCCAACGTGCGGGCCGTCGTCGGCGACGTGCAGGACCTCGCCTCCAACCCCGCCGTCGCCGCCGGCTCCTTCGACGCGGCGTACATCCGCTGGGTGCTCTGCTTCGTGAGCGATCCGGAGGCAGTCGTGCGCGGCATCGCGCGGGCCCTCAAGCCCGGCGGCGTCCTGGCCGTGCAGGACTATTTCAACTACACGTGCATGACCACCGCCCCGCGCTCCGCGCCCTTCACCAAGGCCGTCGAGGCCACGGCCGCCTCGTGGCGCGACCGCGGCGGCGACCCGGACGTCATGGGCCGCCTGCCCGGCATCCTCGAAGGCTCCGGCTGGCGCATCGACCACCTCGGCGTGCACCAGCGCCTCGCCCGCCCCGGCTCGATGATGTGGCACTGGCCGCAGAGCTTCTGGAAGAACTTCCTGCCCATACTCGTCAAGGCCGGCTACCTGACCGGGGCGGACCAGGCCGCGTGGGAAGCGGATTGGGCCCGGCTTGGCCAGACCCCGGGGGCGTTGGTCCTGCTCCCGCCCGTGTTCGACGTGGTTGCGACGCGTCTCTAGGCCCGCGCGGCCCCCTGGGGGGTGTTCGTAGTTCAACCGGGATTGACACGGGGTTCGCCAGCGTCAAACTGGGGAACCAAGAACGGTCGAGAGCCGCCCGTGTTCCGGCGGCCCTTCGTGGGAGAGAGAAAGCCGACCGCTCGCCTTCATCCGATCACGATCCCCCCTGCCGGCAGGAGAGAGGCCGGCGCGGGGGTCGGGGCGTCTTGGCCGTTGTGGCCCAGACCCCAGCGCACCCGGCCATCCCCGGTGTGACCGGCGCGGCGCGCCCGCCATGAACCGCCGGTTTGCCAAGGAGGAGTTCCATGAGAGCACCGTTATTCACAGCGCTTGCCGCGGCCGTCGCGCTGACAACAACCGGCGCGGCGTTCGGCCAGTTGCCGCCCGGCTCGCCGCCGCCGGGAACATCCTTCCCCCCGATCGACATCTTCGAGGGGACGGGGCCGAACCCCGAGGACCCCACTCTCGAAATGTCCATGACGCCGCTGCCGTTCATCCCCGCGCCTGGGAACGTCGTCCTGCTCGATACCCTCACCTTCCCGGCGAACCCGTTCGACCGGTCCCTCTGGAGCGACGTGCTGGTCTTCGGGCTCGATTCGCAACACCCGAATCTGGCGATCTTCTTCTCCGACATCGAGGGGCAGCCATTCAACCCGCCCGCGTTACCAGGGCCGTTCGTCTTCTACCTCGAAACCACCGATCCCGTGATCCACCCCGTGCCCGGCACCGAGTACTTCATCCACAGTGACCCGGTGCCGGCGCCGACCACGGGGGCCCTCGCCCTCGCCGGCGCCGGGCTGGCCGGGATGTGGCGCCGACGCCGCGCCTGAACAGGCACACGGGCCGCACCGCGAACTCGCGTCTTGATCGGAACCGCCGGCCGCGGGGCACGCATGCCCCCGCGGCCGGTTTCTTGCGCGAACCCGGCGCCCGCGCCCGTCCGGCGCGCCGCTACGATCACCCGCGAACCCCATGGACCTCCAGCACATCCGCAACTTCTCGATCATCGCCCACATCGACCACGGCAAGTCCACGCTCGCCGACCGCCTCCTGCAGGCCACCAACGCCGTCTCGGCCCGCGAGGCCAAGGAGCAGATCCTCGACTCGATGGACATCGAGCGCGAGCGCGGCATCACGATCAAGGCCTCGGCCGTGACCGTCATGCACCACCACACGCCGGGCGAGAAGGCGGACGAACTGGAGGCCGACTCCGTCCAGGGCGAGGCGGCCGGGTCGGGGGGCGAGTCCGTGCAGACGCACGGCGCGGCCCTCTACATGCTCAACTTCATCGACACCCCCGGGCACGTGGACTTCAACTACGAGGTCAGCCGCGCCCTCAAGGCGTGCGAGGGGGCCCTGCTCGTCGTGGACGCCACGCAGGGTGTCCAGGCCCAGACCGTGGTCAACGCCTACCTGGCGATCAACGAGAATCTCGAACTCATCCCCGTCGTCAACAAGATCGACCTGCCCTCGGCCCGGCCCGAAGAGATCGCCATGGAGATCGAGCAGGTCCTGGGCCTGCCCGCTGAGGACTGCCTCTTCGTCTCGGCCAAGACCGGCGAGGGGATCAAGGAACTGTTGGCCGCGATCTGCGACAAGTTTCCGCCGCCGCGAGACCCGGTCATGCCCCAGACGCGCGGGCTGATCTTCGACGCGGTGTACGACGACTACCGCGGCGTTATCGTCTACACGCGCCTCTTCGACGGCCAGTTGGCCGTGGGGGACAAGATCCGCATGATGGGCACGGGGCGCACCTTCCAGGTCACCGAACTGGGCAAGGCCACGCCCAAGCCCGTGCGCGTGGCGCGCCTCGGCGCCGGCGAAACCGGCTACGTCGTGGCCGCGATCCGCACGCTGGCCGACGTGCGCATCGGCGACACCATCACGCTGGAGAAGGACCCGGCCGCCGAGGCTCTGCCGGGGTACAAGCCGCCGATGCAGATGGTCTTCTGCGACTTCTACCCCGCTACCACCGCCGACCAGAAGGGCAACGACTTCGAGCAGTTGCGCGAGGCGATGGAGAAACTGTCGCTCAACGACTCGTCGTTCACCTTCCAGCCGGTGCACTCCGACGCGCTGGGGTTCGGCTTCCGCTGCGGCTTCCTGGGCCTGCTGCACATGGACATCGTTCAGGAACGCCTGGAACGAGAGGGGGGCGTCGAGATCGTCCAGACCGCGCCCACGGTGTCCTACGAGGTCGTCCTGCGCGGCGTGCGCGGCACGGGGGCCAGCCAGACCATCACCGGCTCCGGCGGCAAGGCCATCGAGTCCACCCGCATCGAGGACGGGCGCCTCGTCATCGAGGTCCACAACCCCGCCGACCTGCCCGACCCCGGCATCATCGAGGAGATCCGCGAGCCCATCTGCAAGGTCGACGTCATCCTGCCCAAGCAGTACATCGGCGACATCATGAAGCTGTGCATGGACCGGCGCGGCCTGTACAAGTCGCAGACGTACGTCTCCGAGACCCGCGAGATGCTCGCTTTCGAGATCCCCCTGGCCGAGATCATCTACGACTTCTACGACAAGCTCAAGGGCATGACCAGCGGCTACGGCACCATGGACTACGAACTCATCGGCTACCGCCCCGACCGCCTCGTCAAGATGGACATCCTCGTCAACGGCGAGCCCGTCGAGGCCCTGTCCATCATCGTGCACCGCGACAAGGCCGAGTACCGCGGCCGGCTGCTCATCACCAAGCTGAAGGAGCAGATCCCGCGCCACCAGTTCGAGATCCCCATCCAGTGCGCCCTGGGGGGCAAGGTCATCGCCCGCGAGACGATCAAGGCATTCCGCAAGAACGTGACCGCCAAGTGCTACGGCGGCGACGTGACCCGCAAGCGGAAACTCCTGGAGAAGCAGAAGGAAGGGAAGAAGCGGATGAAGCAGGTGGGGAGCGTGGACATCCCGCAGGAGGCGTTCATGGCGGTGCTGGATCAGGGGGA
>JBGPGM010000211.1:0-4831 GCA_041483855.1 Phycisphaerae bacterium
GTCCGCACGCCGTACGGCCGCGCAGAACTCGTCGATGAGGCGCGGATCCTTGACCCCGGGTGAACTCTCGACGCCGCTGGAGACATCCACGGCCCAGGGGCGCACGGCACGGATCGCCTCGCCGACGTTGGAGGCGTCGAGGCCGCCGGCCAGCACGAGCGGCTTGCGGACCCTGCTCGCCAGCGCCGCCAGTGCCGGCCAGTCGAATGTGGCCCCCTGCCCGCCCGCCGAGCCGTCCACGAGGATGGCGTCCACCTCGGCGGCGGCGTCCCAGCGGGCCAGCTCGCGAGCGATGGTGGCGGTGTCGAAACGGACCGCCTTGATGATGCCCGGGCCGCACCGGCCGACGACATCCTCGGACTCGTCGCCGTGCAACTGGCTCAGGTGGGTCGGGCACTGCTCCTCGATCTGGCAGAACGCCTCGACTGTGGCGTTCACGTACACACCGACCGTCGTGACGAACGGGCTCAGCGACGTGCCCGCGATCTCCCAGGCCCGGCGCGGCTCGATGTACCGCTGGCTCCCCTGGTAGAACATAAACCCAACGGCATCGGCGCCGGCCTGGGCCGCGGCACGCGCGCCCTCGGGCGTACGGATGCCGCAGATCTTGATGCGAGTCCGGGCCACGCGCGCCAGCGGCCCAGCGGGAGTGGCACCGATCGCCTCGGAGGCGATCGGTGCCACAACTTTGGCTGCGCCGGCACCCTGCCCCTTCGCCACCCCCCCCACTGCGCCATGTCGCCACTTCGCCACTTCGCCACTCCGTTCTCGGCTCATCCCAGTTCCGCCAGCAGCACCTGCGCCGCCCGCTGGTGGTCCGGGTCGTGCAACCGGTCGGCCAGGCCCGTCAGCAGGGCCTTGGCCCGGACGGGATCGTTCAACTGCTCCGCGTTGATCTTGGCCAGCAGAAGAGTCACCACCGGCGACTCCGAGTCCTTGGCGTACGCCTCCAGGAACCGCTCGTAGGCGAACGCCGCGAACTGGTAGTCCTTGGTCATGTACAGGTAGTTCGCCAGATCGTATTGGTGGCGCCGGCTAAGCGTCACCGCGGCCGTCGCATTGCCGTGCTTCTCCACCAGCGCCCCGTATGCCTTGGCGGCGCCGGCCAGATCGCCGGCGGCCAGCAAGGTCGTTACCGCCGCCCGCGCCTCGGCGATGGCGTCGCGCACCACGCGCCCGTTGCCCTCGCCAACCCCCTCCGCTCCCGGCGCACCCGGCCCCGCGCGCCGCTGCGTCGCCAGCCTCCTCGCGGCGGCGTCGCGCTGGGCCGCGGCTTCCTTGAACTGCCGACGTCGATGAGCCTGGCGGGCAATGCTGAACAGGTCGTACGGCTCTCGCTCCAGCAGGCGCATCCAGAGCAGGCCCAGGCTCAGACCAATCCCCCAGGCGTACCCGCCCAGGTGGGCCAGTGTCGCAACGCCGAAGTCGGCGCCGGTCCCCTGCGCCCAGAGGTTCCACGCGATGGCCAGGCCAATGAACCACCAGGCGGGGATCATGAACACACCCAGGTAAATGAACGAGATGACGCGCACCCGCGTGCCCGGGAAGAGCACAAGGAACGCCCCGGTCATCGCGGCGATGGCGCCGGATGCCCCGATCACCGGCGCATCCACGAAGATTGCGTGAAACCAGCCCGCCAGCGCCCCGCCAACAAGGTAGAACCCCAGGTACCACAGCCGGCCGAAGCGGTCCTCGACGTTCGGGCCGAAGACCCACAGCACCAGCATGTTCCCCAGAATGTGCGTGAAGTTCGCGTGCTGGAACGCGTAGGTGACGAACCCCCACGGCGTGAGGTGGCCAGGGACGAGCAACGTCGCGTGAAGCAGCATCCACCAGGTTGTCGGCGCCAGCCGATGCAGAGCCGCCATCACGACGAACACGACCACATTGGCGGCCACCAGGGCGTAGGTGACGACGGTCGGTCGGCGCAGCGGCCGGTCTGTCCCCAGCGGGATCAGCATGACAGCATGGTAAGACGAATCCCGACCGGGTGCGGCGTGCGGGCAGGGGCCGAGGCAGGTCCGCACCGGCGCAGTGCCTCGATCCCTTCGAGCCCGCCCGCTATAGTGCCGCCCCCGTGCGTTCGCGCCTTCCCCTCAAGGATTTCCGTCACATGAGCACCACGTCCAAGGGCCTGGAAGGAATCGTCGCCGCCGACACGAAGATGTCGTTCATCGACGGCGAGAAGGGCGTGCTCGAGTACGTCGGTATCGCCATCGACGACCTGGCCCGCAACTCGACCTTCGAAGAGACGGTGTTCCTGCTCTGGAACACGCGCCTGCCCAGCAAGGCCGAACTGGCGGCATTCTGCTCGGACCTGCGGTCGCGGTACGCCCTGCCGCCGGGCATGGAGGCCCGCCTGACCGGCCTGCCCAAGGACGCCCAGCCGATGCACATGCTGCGCACCATGGTGTCGGCCCTGGCACTGCACGACCGGGACCCCAACGCCAACGACCTCCCCGCGGCACGCCAGAAAGCCCTGAACATCCTGGCCTGCACACCGACGGTCGTCGCCGGCTTCGACCGCTACCGGCGCGCCCTGCCGCTGGTGCCGCCCGACAAGTCGCTGTCGTTCGCCGAGAACTTCCTGTACATGCTCAACGGCAAGCGCCCGACGCCGACCATGGCCCGGGCGTTCGACGTGTGCATGATCCTGCACGCCGACCACGGGCTGAACAACTCCACGTTCACCGCACGCGTCATCATCTCCACCCTCTCGGACGTCTACTCGGCCATCACCGGGGCGATCGGGTCGCTGCGCGGGCCGCTGCACGGCGGGGCCAACGAGGAGGTGATGGAGATGCTCGGCCAGATCCCCACGGTCGAGGCGGTCGAGCCGTACATCACCGGCAAGCTGGCGCGCAAGGAGCGGGTGATGGGGTTCGGCCACCGCGTGTACAAGGCCTACGACCCGCGGGCGACCTTCCTCAAGACCCTAGCCAAGCAACTGGCCACCGATACCGGCAACCAGGCCCTCTACGAGAAGTCCGCCCGCATCGAGCAGATCATGCAGAAGGCCGTCGCCGCCAAGGGGATCTTCCCAAACGTGGATTTCTACTCCGCCACGACGTACCGCTGCATCGGGCTGGAACTGGACCTGTTCACCCCGATGTTCGCCATGTCCCGCATCGCCGGGTGGGCCGGGCACATCCTCGAACAGCTGGACGGCAACCGGCTCTACCGGCCCACGGCCAACTACGTCGGCCCGCACGGGCTGAAGTACACGCCGATCGAGAACCGCTGACACCCCCGCACCCCCCCTTCCTCACCGGCCCAGTCGCACCAACAGGGCGTCCATGATCGAGCGCGACGCGGCCTCGTCCCCCAGCGGTTCGTTACGCACGGCGATCCGCATGCCGGTGTCGGTCACCCGTGCGCTCACCACGGTCTTGGCCAGGAACCCATCGCCCGCCCTGTTCGCTTCGATGTCGGCGCGATCGGTGGTCGCCTCGCTGCTGGTCACCACGTACCCGCGGGCCCGCAGGGCCTCCTCGGCCGCGGCTTGTGCGGTCATGACCCCCACCTCCGGGGGGAGATCGACCGTCAGCGTCCGAAGGCGGTAACTGGCGGTCACCCCGCTGCGCCCTTGGGTGCTCGTCGTGGTCTTGCAACCGCCGATGCCTGCCGCAACTCCCAACACGGCGCCGATCAGGAACGCCGATCTTCCCGCCGCCGCCGCGCGACCGATTGCGCCGTCCATGCCGCATTCCTTGCCCGGCCTGTGCCCCCGGCTGGGCCGGTCACGATCCACCATCGTCAAGACTGTCTCACCGGGACCAGTCTTCGGGCCTGGAGCGGGCTCACCGGCCGCCACCCGCCAAGGGGAACGGGTCGAACACCAGCCGCTCTCCCCCGTCCACCGCACAGATACTTGATCCCCCTTGCCCCCCGTGCTTTACTACTGCCCAACTTCTCCCCCCCCGCCCTCGCGCCGGACGGTTCGGCGGCATTCGCGGCGGGGCCCAACGGTCCTCAGCGAGGTACGGCATGTCGATCCGGATCAAGTCCCGTGGCGGCGAGAGCGTCGAGCAGATGCTCCGGCGGTTCAAGAAACTCTGCGAGAAGGAAGGCCTGACCAAGGACATCAAGCGCAAAGAGTTCTACGAGAAGCCCTCCGAGCGGAAGAACCGGGCCAAGCGCAAGTCCATCGCGCGCCGCCTGCGCGAGGCCATGGGACCCATCCCCGCCGAAGACCGCAAGGAAAAGAAGGAACGCAGACCCCCACGCTGACGCTGGTTTGGCGGCCCGCCCGGCGTCGCCTGGCGCGGCCGACGCCCTTCTGGTCGCCGCCCCGCACGCTCGCTCCGTTGCTCGATCCTGAACGCAGCCACATCTGAAAGCCGCCCGGCGACCCCAGTCGCGCCCGCTGCGGACCTGACACCCCCCCGGTTCCCTTCCGGCGGTTCGACCGCGATGGCCGCCCCTACCCGCGATCGCCCTCCAACTCAAACCACCGCTCGGTCCCCATCGATCACGACTTCCGGAGGTACACCCTTGCACCCATCCGAGCCGCTCATCATCGGACTGGTCCTGACGCTCAGTCTCGGCGCCCTTGCGTGGGCCGGACGCCTTGGCCGGCGCCTGCGCGGGCGGCCGGAGGGAACGCCCGCCCTCGCGCCCGCTCCCGCCACAGGTTGGAACGGGTCTGCGTCACCGGCGCAACGGCGGTCCATGGCCATGGTGCTGCTGGCGCTGGGCGCGGGGCTGGCTCTGCTGGGCCCGTCGCCCGTGATGGCCCAGGGTGGGGCGGAGTCGGCGGTCAGGCAGGCGGCCAAGGCGGGCGCGCCCCACAAGGGCGGCGGCGAGGCCAGCCTGGTGCTCCCCGACCTGA
>JBGPGM010000212.1:0-4830 GCA_041483855.1 Phycisphaerae bacterium
AGTCAGGGACGGGCAAGGAGCTGTTCGCCCGCGCGATCCACTACAACGGGATCACCCGCGACAAGCCGTTCGTGGCGGTCAACTGCGGGGCGATCCCCGAGAGCCTCATCGAGTCGGAGCTTTTCGGCCACCGCAAGGGCGCGTTCACCGGGGCGATCAAGGACCGGATCGGCTATTTCGAGGCGGCCAACGGGGGGACGCTCTTCCTGGACGAGATCTCGACGCTCCCGCTGCCGGTGCAGAGTTCGCTGCTGCGGGTGCTGGAGGAGCGAGTGGTGGTCCCCGTCGGCGACACACGCCCGCGTTCGATCGACGTACGGATCATCGCGGCGACGAATCGGGAGCTCCACGACCTGTGCAAGGAGGGCAAGTTCCGCGAGGACCTCCTGTACCGGCTGGACGTGGTGCGCCTGTCGTTGCCGCCGCTGCGCCAACGGCGCGGGGACATCCCGCTGCTGGTGCACCATTTCCTGGACAAGTACACGCACGAGATGAACAAGAAAGTGCTCGGGCTGACGAACGGGGCGATGCGGGCGCTGCTCAACCACCCGTGGCGCGGAAACATCCGGGAGTTGGAGAACGTGGTGGAGCGGGCGGTGATATTCGCCGAGGGGCGGCAGATCGGCGTGCAGGACCTGCCGTTCGACACGGGCGGGGTGAGTGACGACGCGGGCGAGGACCTCAAGGAGGCCCTGGGGCAGTTCGAGCGCCAGCACATCATCTACAGCCTGCGCCGGCACCGCTACGACAAGAGCGAGACCGCCAAGCACCTGGGCATCGGGGTGTCGAGCCTGTACCGCAAGCTGGACGAACTCAAGATCCCCAAGGACCTGGAGCAGGCCGATACGCCGGCGTCCGCCATCGGAGGCTGAGCGTAGAGCGAGGGAACTAGCCATGCTCCGCCGCAAACTCCTGGCACGACTGGGCCTGCTGGTGGTCGGCTTCGTCGCCGGGGCGGTCGTGGCGATCGTGCTGCTGCAGGGCGTGCTGCGCGACCTGGACGCCATGAACGCCGACGCGACGGCCATGATCGACGGCGTGCAGGACCTGAGCACGGTCATCACGTCGATCGAGACCGAGCTCTACGAGGAGCAGGGCGGCCGGGCACCCGACGTGGCGGCGTTGGCGCGCGACGCGGCCAGCCTCAGGCTGATCCTCGACGCCCTGGGCGAGCACCCCGTCATGCGGCCTCCAGGTGGCGAGGGCTCGTCAACCTTTCAGAGCATCCGCGCGCTCGTTGCGGCGTTTGTCCCCGCGGCGACGATCCCGGGCGAGCCGGCGCGCCCGAGCCGCGAGGGCCTGGGCGCTTCGGTGGCCCTGCGTCAGGAGGTGGCCGAGCTGGGGCGGATCGCCCGCCTGCACGTCGGTGCAGAACAGGCTGCGTTGAGCCGCGACCTGCGGCTGCTGATCATCGGGCTGACCCTGGCCGCGCTGGCGATGGTGAACATCACGGTGGTGGTGCTGCTGAGGACGGCCAACATGATCCTGCGGCCGGTGGGCGCGCTGGTTGAGGGGAGCCGGCAGTTGGCACGCGAGAAGTTCGACTACCGCGTGGAGATCGACCAGAACGACGAGTTCGCCGAACTGGCGCGGGCGTACAACATGCTGGCGGCGCAGCTGGCCGCCAACGAGCGGAGGAAGATCGAGACGCTCCAGCAGCTGGCGCTCAGCCTGAACCACGAGCTCAACAACGTGATCAGCATCATCGACCTGCAACTGCGGCTGATGGACCGGCGCAGCGGTGGGGACCCGACGCTGGCCAAGCACTTGCGCGAGATCCACGCCAACCTCGGGCGGATGACCCAGACCGTCGCGTCGCTGCGCGAGGTCCGCCGGATCGTGCTGACGGATTATGTGCCGGGACAGAAGATGCTCGACCTGGAGCGTTCCGCCGCGCCAGGCGACGGCCCAACCCCCCCACCGCCGCCAGCCCCGCCACCCCAATCCGAACCCTCGCCCCGGGCCAGGGTCGTTGGGAGGCCGCCCTCATGATCGACGCCCGCGGCAACGCGCCTAACCCGCTGCTGCACGCCGAACTGCGATGGCTGGTCCGGCTGCGCTGGGTCGCCGCGGGCGTGATCCTGGCTGGCGCCCTCGCCCAGTGGCGCTGGCTGGGCTGGTACGAGCGGACGGTGCCGATGCTCGCCGTCGGCCTGGGGCTGGCGGCCTTCAACGCGGCCATCGGGCTGATCGCCCGCCGGCTGTCGGACGCGGACGCGTCCCGGCGCGCCCTTCGGGTCATGGCCTGGGCTCAGATTCTCTTCGACTTGGCCTGCCTTTCGCTGCTGGCCGTGTGCACGGGCGGCCTGGCCAGCCCGCTGCTGGGCTTCTACGTCTTCCACATGCTGTTCGCGAGCTTGCTGCTGTCGCGTCGGCAGGCGTACGCCGCGGCCGCGGCCGGCACCACGATGTTCTTCGTGTCGCTGCGTCTGTGGGGCCCGTGGCCGTCGGACCGCTCGGGCGCGCTGGTGGCGGCGGGATGGATCGGGACTCTGCTGGTGACGGTGTACTTGACGAGCCGGATCGCGCGGGGGTTGTACAGCCGCGAGCGGCAGCGCCGGCGGCAAGGGCGGCGCCTGAGGGCGATGAGCGCCCGCCTGGGGGCGCAGCGCCGGGCCATGATCCAGCACGAGAAGCTGGTGGCGATGGGTCAACTGGCCGCGGGCGTGGCCCACGAGATCGGCAACCCGTTGGCGAGCATGGACGGTGTGCTGCAGTTGATGCAACGCAACTCCGGGCCGGCGCGACCCGAGGCGGTCGCGGTGCTCCGAGAGCAGGTGGAGCGCATCCACCGCACGGTGAGGCAGTTGACGGCGTTCGCCCACCCGGACAAGGGCGTGCCGGAACTTACGGACGTCAACGAACTGATCCGGGGACACCTGAAGATGCTCGGTTTCGACCACCGCCTGCGGCAGGTGCGCGTCGAACTGGACCTGGCGCAGCATGTCGGCCGCATCCGCGTAGTGGCGCGTGCCCTGCAGCAGGCCCTGACGAACCTGGTGCTCAACGCGCTGGACGCGATGGCGGGAACGCCGTCGCCGCGCCTGGTGGTCCGTACGCGCCGCCAGTACGGCCATTGCACGATCGAGGTCGCGGACAACGGGCACGGTATCCCGGCGGACGTGATGGGTCGGCTGTTCGAGCCGTTCTTTACGACCAAGCCGGTAGGCAAGGGCACCGGGCTGGGGCTGTCGATCAGCCGCAGCCTCGTCGGCGAGCAGGGCGGGGTGCTCGACGTGACGAGCGAACCGGGGTCCGGCGCCACGTTCACGATTCGGCTTCCGGCGGCGGAGGCCGAACCGGAGCCCGGGGCGATGAGGGTTGCAGGGACATGTGCGGCCGAACCCGCCGGGCCGTAGCCCGCGGGCGGGTCGGTCATCGGAGTGGAGCGAGTTGAATGTTGAATTGAGTCCTATTAAAACATAAATTAATCCAGATATCCTGATTTAACGATTGGAGCCTTTATTGTGGCGGTGAACGACCTTGTCCCATGGTGGAACGACCGCGGCGTCCGCCGCACGGGCTGGGTCGCGTGGTGGATCGGGCCAGGGCTCCTGGCGCTAGCCGGGTGGCTGGCCACGGAGCCGCCACGGGCCGCCGTGCCGATCGTCGCAACGGCCGCGGTCACGCGTGACCGGATCGACCCGAGCCCGCTGAGGCGGATGCAGACCGATCCGCCGTCGGTGGTGATCGGGGGATACCTGCATCACTGCAACGACTGCCACCGGTTGTTCGAGTCGGCGGCGGAGCGGCAGGGGCCGCTGGCGCAGCACACGGAGGTAGTGCTCAACCACGGCATGAACGATCGGTGCTTCAACTGTCACGACCGCAAGGATCGGCAGCGGCTGACGTGCCGCGACGGGCGGATGATCCCGTTCTCGCAGGTGGCCGACCTGTGTGCGCAGTGCCACGGGACGACGTACCGCGATTGGCAGAAGGGGATGCACGGCAAGACACTGGGGTCGTGGGACGCGTCGACGGGCCGTCAGCATCGGCTGGTGTGCACCGAGTGCCACAACCCGCACGCACCGGCGTACGAGCGGATCGCGCCGCTTCCCGCGCCCAACACGCTGCGGATGGGCAGCCCTTCCTCTGGGGACCATGGGTCCCCGGACGGCAAGCACAACCCGTTGGCCCGCTGGCGCCCGGCGCCCGGGGGCGCTCCGGACGAGCCGGCGGCCCCGGCGAAGGAGGGCCGTTGATGCGCCTGCGCGTTCTCCAAGGCAAGGCTGGTGCACTATCCGCCGACGCAGAGCCGTCGCCCGCTTGCACGCGTGAGCGATGCGGCGCTTCGTCGGCACGCCCCGGCATGACCCGGCGCAGCTTCCTTCGGGGCACGACGGCGGCGGTCGGGGGCATGGCCGCGTTCGCGGCGGCCCTGAGCCCGCTGCGCGACCTGGACTCGGCCGACATCTCGTCGCTGGAGCAGATGCTGCAGAAGCACTACAAGGAGATGACGCCGCAGGAAATGGAGGAGGCGCTGAACCGCATCCGCGCGGACGTCGAGCGGCGGTACGGGGTTCGGCCCGAGATCCGCGACATCAAGCCGATGGCGGGGGTGGAGTTCGTCTACGCGCTGAACCTGTCGCGCTGCATCGGGTGCCGGCGGTGCGTCCACGCGTGCGTGGCGGAGAACAACCAGAGCCGTACGCCGGAGATTCAGTACATCCGCGTGGTGGAAATGGCACGGGGCAGCATTGACCTTGAAAAGGGCAACCACCATTACGACCACCCGACGGTGCCGGACGCGGACCACTACTACATGCCGATCCAGTGCCACCAGTGCGCCAACCCGCCGTGCGTGAAGGTGTGCCCGGTGGAGGCGACGTG
>JBGPGM010000213.1:0-4815 GCA_041483855.1 Phycisphaerae bacterium
AAGAACGAGGTCAGGAAGTCGAAGAAGTCCTGGCTGTTGAGCGAGCCGGAGTGGTTCCAGTCGCACGGGCAGACCGGGGGCGGCGGCGAGCACGGGTTGGCCGGCGAGGCGCTGTTGCGCGGGGCCGGCACCAGCACGTCGAAGTCGTTGAAGTTCTGGTCCGAGTCCTGGCACCCGTTGCTCTTGCGGACGGCCGCCAGGTCGTTGCCGAGGATCGCCGTGCCGCCGACCCCCTCGAAGCAGATCGCGCTGGGGCTGTAGCCGACGAAGTCCCGGATGGCCGGGTCGGCGCAGTTGCTGCCCAGCAGCGTCGCCGCGCTGCTCAGCGCAACCCGCCCGGCCGTGGCGCCCATGCCGGAGAAGGCCGCCGCGGCCGTGAAATCAGGCGTAGGCAGCGGCGCGCCGGACGTCCCCGGCGTGGACATCTGGACCAGCAGGTACCGGCCCGGCGCGATCGAGCCGCTCAGGGCGACGAGCCCGTTCATGTCGGTGAACCCGCCGGTGCCGCCTGCCGAGGCGTACTGGACGGACCACCCCGTCAGGTCCACGCTGGCGGTGCTCCGGTTGAAGAGTTCGACGTAATCGGCGTTGAGGCTGGCGTTCGCGTTGCCTCCCCCGCCGTAGACCTGGCTGATCACGACCGTCGAGGAAGAGTTGTGGTTGCAGTCGGCCACACCCAGGGCGATGTGCCCTGCGCCGCTGCGATTCTGGGCGTCGGTGGCGGTCACCGGCAGGCTCAGGCTGCCGGGCGCCGCGTTGGCGGCCACGGTGGCCATGAAAGAGAACGTCCCGTCGCCGGGCAGGACGTCGCCGTTACTGCCGTCATCGTACATGGGCTGGGTCGCCGAGCCGCCGATCGCGGTCAGGTCCGCCGTCACTGCCAATCCGGTGCTGGGCGGGTTCTGACCCGGCATGACGTGCACCGTCAGCAACGACGAGCCACCCTGGCAGACCGCCCCCGGAGTCGCCGTCGGTTGGGTGATGGACGGCGAGGTGGGCGTCGTCGGTGTGCCCTGGATCGTGATCATGTCGTACCGGATTGTGCCGCCGAAGTTTGGCGAGTCTGTCTGGCCGCTGATATACGACTGTGTCACGCTCGTCCCCGTCGGCTGGTAGGCGGACTCGGCGGGGTAGCTGACGCTGTTGGCGATAAATGCGGCGTGGCTGAAGATCGTCACGATCCGGAAGCGGAAACCGGCGTTCCCGTTCGCGTTCGGATCTGCGCTCAGATCGGCCGCCCGCCCGTTGATGAAGTTGGTGCTCGTAAAGGTGTACTCCGGGCCGTCGAGCCAGTTGGCCCCGCCGTCCACCGAGTACTGCAGCTTCGTGAACCGCGAGGCGCCGGCGCTGGACCGGGTGTCGTACGAGATCGTGATGCCCGCGAAGCCCACGGTGCTCACGTCGAACTCGATCCCCGCGGTGCCGCTGGCCGTGCTCTGCGGCGGGTAGTTGGATGTGTTGTACGCCGAACCGGCGTTCGGGTCGCTGCTGCCGCTCTGCGACGCGTACGCCCCGGAGTGTGCTTCCTGCACCCCGCCAATGAGCGTGAGCGTCCCCGAGCCCGTCGATGGGTTGGTTGTGTTGCTGTTGAAGTTCCACTGGGTGATGACGACTGGCTGCGCCGAAACGCTCGTCACCGCCGCCGCACCCACGCACGCCGCCCATACCGCTACTTGTGCCTTGCTGATCACGTTTGGTCCTCCTTGGTTCTTGCTCCGGCTTCTCTTCCCGATAGGTTATCGGCCCTTGAGGCCCGAGGGTAGGCCAACCCGGGCGCGATGAACGCGGTGACGATGCAGGATACCAACTCCCCGCCGGAGTTCCAAGACACTCTCACCCAATCAGGTTAGAGGTTGGTGAAGAATCGAGGCAGCGGTGACCGCCCGGGCGTGGGCCGGTCCCTAGGGGCGCTGCGGTTGGCGCCGCGTGCGCCAACTCCAGTCGAGCGACGGATCGAACGCGGTGACGCTCGCCGCGCCCAACAGCCGACCGGCGAGCCGGTCCATCTGGGCCCGTTCGCGGACGAGGCGTACCTCGCGTTCGAGGTCGGGGGCGACCGTGGAGAAATCTTCGCCGCTGGGCTGGATCTGCTCCTCCACCTTGAGAACCGCGTAGCCACGGTCCAGTGCGAGCACCGGGCTGACCTCTCCCGCGCCCAGGCCTGGCAGGACGTTGCGCACGGCCTCCGGGTAACTCGGGTCCGCGGGGCTGATGGGTGCGATGAGCCCGCCGCGCGCCGCGGATGGATCGGCCGACACGGCCTGGGCAACCTCCGCAAACGGCTCAGGGGCGTTCGCGCCGGAACCGACGACGCGTTCGCGTGCCGCCGCGGCCTCCCGCTCCGTGCGGACGATGATGAGCCTGACGCGGAAGCGGGGCCCGTAGCGTATCTGGTAGGCCTGTTGAAGGTCGTCCGGCGTGACGCGGACTTCGTCGCGCACGAGCCGGCGGAGGCACGCGTTGCGCTGGAGCAGCGCGCCGAAGCGAGCCTCGCCCAGGCCGCGCGAACGCCGCAGAGAGTCGATGAGCGTCGCGGCCTGGTCCGCCGGGGCTCCGGCGTCGCGCACCAGCGACTCGACGAGCAGGGCCTTCTCCGCGTCGAGTGCCCCGGCGTCGAGCGTCAGGGTACGCAGGGCCATCTCACGATCCAGCAGCCGATCGAGACAGGTCTCCTCGAGGATCGCGCCGCCCGCGGCCTCGGCGAGTGCCGGCGTCAGCGCCGACCACGCGATCGGCTCGCCGTTGAGCATGGCGGGAGGATGACGGTCGGACCGCTCCGGACTCGCGCCGGGCGGCGGCGCGCCGAGCGCCTCGACGGCCTTGGGGGAACGCAGATCGGCGGCTGTCGCGCGGTTCGGCGCCGAGTGCAGAATGGGGTTGGCTGATCGATCAGACGCGCAACCGCTGCCATGCAGGATGCACACGCTCAACAAGGCCGCGCTTGGCGCCAGGCCGGCGACGCGGAACCACCTTGACCTGAACCCGTACAGTCTTCGTCCGGTCATGGCGATAGGGTAGGATTGCCGGGGGCGACCATGGGCGGGACGCACCCCGCGGCATGGAGCGGAACGGAGCATGGCGATGGACGCGAACGCACCTTCGCGCGGAGCCGGCTCGGCCGTGCGTCAGGGGACGCCCGCGGGCGCCGGTGGCCCCGCGCCGGTTCAGCCCCCTCCCAGGCCGTTGCCCCAGCCGCGCGCCGCGATCTGCCCCTACTGCGGGCACTTGTCGCTCAACACGCACCAATGCGACCGCTGCAAGGGGCTGCTGGACCCGCTGTCGCGCCAGGCGTCGCAGAACGCCATGGGGCCGTGGTTCATCCGGGACGAGGCCAACCCATTCCGCCCGGGGTGCTCCTTCGACACGCTCGGGCAGCTGGTGATGCGGGGACGGGTGACGCGGGACTCCGTCCTGCGCGGTCCGACGACGCGCCAGTTCTGGACTTCGGCGCGGAACACGCCGGGAGTGGCCAACCTGTTGGGGGAGTGCCACGCCTGCCATGCAAGTGTCTCCCCGCGGGATACGGCCTGTCCTTCGTGCGCCGCGGTGTTCCCCGCCGCGACCGATCGCCAGCACCTGGGGCTGGCGCCGGTGCATCTGCTGCCCGGCCATGCGGCGCCGGATGCGATCGCGGCAACGGCCGTCAGCAGCATGCGCCGCATGGGAACTTCAGGCACGCGGCCGGGCGCTCACAGCGCCGCCTCAACGGGGTCGGCGCCGGGCGAGGCCGGAGCGTTCACCATGAGCCATGGGGACGCAGCGGAGGTGTTCGGGCAGGGGGCAGGGCTCGATTCTCCGGTTTCCAGCGCGGCCAGACGGTCACTCTCAGCCGCCGCGGTGGTGCTGGCGATTCTCTGCCTGCTCCTGGTCGCGGCGCTGGTGATCGTGATTGCCGGCCCTGGGCTCGGGCTGGAGATCCCGGCGCTGGACCGCCTTGTCGGGCGAGGGCCCGCACCCGCCCCCGTTTCACCGACGGGCGAGACGAGGCCGAGCGGCGGTGCGACGCCGGCGCCGGCCGAGACTCCCGCTGCCGTGCCCCCCCCATCCCCCTCGGCCCCATCCTCGCCGCCTCCGGAGGCGCACGTCCCGGCAACCCCGGAAAGTGCCGCGGCGGCGGTGCACGCTCGCGCGCTGGTGTTGATCGCCTCGGACCGCCCGGAGTCGTTGACGGAGGCGCTGGGCCTGCTCGTGCAGTCCGAGCACATTCCAGCGCTGCGGGCGGGCGTCCAAGGGGCGCAGCGGTACTGCGGTCAGCGGCTGGAGCAGTTGCGATTGATGACCGGGCTGTAGGGGCGGGGTGCCGGGCCAACTGGGGCGGAGCGGGGGATTTCCTGACGGGCCCTGGCCTGACCGGTCGATGACTCAGCGAACCGGAGTTCTTCCGGCTTCAGTTTGGTCGGCAACCGCTGGCAGATCGCAACGTATGGCAGGTAGACAGGCGCTCCGGCTGCCCGTATGCTCCTGCTTCGGTTTCCCCAACTCACGGCAGCCGCGTTCTGCGGCCCCAGCCATGGAGGCATGATCAACATGTGGACCGGTATTCGGCTAGGACGGCGGCGTGCATTTACCCTGATCGAGTTGCTGGTGGTGATCGCGATCATCGCCCTTCTGGTGGGGATCCTTCTCCCCGCCCTGGGGGAGGCCAGGCGGCTGGCCCGCAAGTCGGTCTGCCAGAGCAACATGAGGCAGTTCGGCATCGCTTTCGCGAACTACTCCACCGACTTCCGCGACCGGATCGCGTCGTTCAACTGGCGCCCGTGGGACGCGCTGAGCAACTACCCTGACCTGAACGGCGCTCCTGGGCTCGTTGACTAC
>JBGPGM010000214.1:0-4814 GCA_041483855.1 Phycisphaerae bacterium
ACACGGTGCTGTCGGTGCACACGGCATGCCCGGGGACGCTGGCGAACACGATCGGCTGCAACGATGATTCGTGCGGGCTGCAATCGACCGTGTCGGTGCCGGTGACGGGCGGTCTGACGTACTACATCCGGGTGTCGGGGTTCGCCGGGTCGGTGGGCGCGTACACGTTGCACGTGGCGCTGAACAACCCACCGCCGCCGCCGACGATCGGGCCGGACGTGATCGTGGGGGACATCTCCGACATGGCGTGGTACGCGCCGGTGGGGAACATCACGGCGTACGCGGTGGGGACCGTGTCGTGCAACGTGGGGGACGTGGACGTGAACTGGATCGCCAGCACGCCGCAGCACCCGGTGGTCGCGCAGAACATGTACCGCCTGATGAACGGGCGCTTCGAGCAGATCGGCCAGGGATGGCTCAAGCACACGTTCACGGCGCTGACGGGGTCGCTGTGCGGCTCGTGTAACGGGCACGGGGGCTCCGTGCTGGGCGTGGGGTGCTCCGACCCGTACGGCGCGGGGCTGAATGGTTCGCAGTCCGGGCTGGGGCCCAAGTGGCAGGTGAACGCGACGACGGGCGTGTTCCCGTACCCGCCGGCCAGCCCGTCGTACAACGGGACGATCGCCCGGCGGGTCCAGTGCCTCACCAGCGACATCGACCCGGCGCAGAACGCCGGGGCGCTGTACTTCGCCGAGGGCTACTACGTGACCTCGGACGATGCCCAGGCGCACAACGGCCTGAACAACGCGTCGTACCGGCGCATCACCATCGCC
Source organism: Phycisphaerae bacterium (assembly GCA_041483855.1). Taxonomy (GTDB): domain Bacteria; phylum Planctomycetota; class Phycisphaerae; order Phycisphaerales; family UBA1924; genus JBGPGM01. Next base: position 774 of record JBGPGM010000214.1, read on the forward strand.
AGCCCGACGGCCACGCCGCAGGTGGCGGGGTCCACGCAGCGCCGGATGCCGGGGATCCAGGCGTGGCGTGACAGCGACCCGAATGTGACGCTGGTCAACGCCGATTACCTGGACGGGACGATCACCGCCCGCTTCATCGTCGGGGCCAAGGTGACGGACAACGGAAACGGCACCTGGAACTACGAGTACGCGGTGTACAACCACAACTCCGACTGGTCGGCCCAGGCGGTGAGCCTGCCCCTGCCCCCCGGCGTTGCCGTGACCAACGTCGGGTTCCACGACGTCTTCTATCACGACGGCGACGGCCTCAACAGCGTCAACTTCGACGGCACGGACTGGGCGTCGGCGTCCAGCGGCGGCGCGCTGACGTGGTCTACGCAGACGTACACGCAGAACCCCAACGCCAACGCGCTGCGCTGGGGGACGCTCTACAACTACCGCTTCACGGCCAGCACCGGGCCGATCTCGGGCCCGGTGACGCTGACGCTCTTCAAGCCCGGCACGCCCCTGACGGCGATGGCGGCCGGCGTGCCCGTGCCAGGCTCGCCGCCCGTGTGCCGCTGCGACTGGAACCACTCGGGCGCGCTCAACAGCCAGGACTTCTTCGATTTCCTGAACGACTTCTTCCAGAGCAACGGCGACTTCAACTCCGACGGCATCACCAACAGCGCCGACTTCTTCGAGTTCCTGCAGTGCCTCTTCACGCCCCCCGCCGGGTGCTGAACGCCGACCGGGCCGGCGATCACCGCGGCGCGGCGGGCCTGGCCGCGGCCCGCCAGCCGCTGCCGCACTCGGGGCACCGGTCGGCGTCGGGCAGGCCGGTCATGTCGTAGCCGCACACGTCGCAGCGCCCGGCGTACCAGCGCTTGCGCCGCCAGGCGAGGATGGGCAGGAAGATGGCCGGGCCGGCGACCAGGGCGCCGACGGACAGGCAGATGGTGAGCGTCCAGAAGGTGCCGGCGCCGCAATAGCAGTAGGTGCGTTTGCGGACCATGACGTCCACCGGGATGGACGCGGCGGCTTCGATGATGGTGCCCAGGAACAGCCACGCGGCGACCCGCGCCAGAAGAGTCTCGCGTCGGCCGCGCCGGCAGAAGACGATGAGCAGAGGGGTGGCGATCAACCAGCAGGAGAAGATGATCGCCAAGAGGATGTACTCGGAGTGGACGTGCCTGGTGATCGGTTCCCAGGTCTTGTCCGACACGTGGAAGAGTTCGAGAACGATGGCGAGCAGCCCGAACAGCAACCCGGACGCGGCCAGGCCCGCGACGGCGAGGCTCAGCCAGATGGGCCAGCCGCGCTGGCGGGCCGGCGCGGGCCTGCTCACGGGCAGCAGGAAGAAGGCTTGGAGAAGGGTGAAGACCGGCAGCGCGATGAGCATGAACTGGGCGTACCCGGACGCCCGCAGGCACTCACCCCAATCCGCGATGGAGAAGGCGCTCCAACTTCCTTTCCCTGAGTCCCAAACGACCTCTATGGTCGTGAGCCAGCCCGCGAGCAGGACATACAGAACGGCCGCCTGGAGGACCCAGAAGAGGGCGAGGATGGTCCACTTGCGCCGGGCTGCCTTGCGGGCGGATGTCATCGTGTGCGTCCGAGACGGGCGTCTCTACCGCAGGCTCGCCTCGGGCAGTTGCGCGATGAAGACGCCCAGGGCGCGGATCTTCTCGTCGCGCGTGCCCTTGGCCGCGGCGGCGAACGAGGTCGCGGCCTCATTCGACTGGGCCGACAGGACACGCCCGGTCAGGCGGACGGCGATCAAGTCCGTGGCCCATTGCACGTCGGCATTCGTGAGCGGGTCTTTGCTGCCGCGCCACTGGGGCGGCACGAGGTCAGCCAGCGCCCCCTCGAAATCCTGCGCCAGTCGCCAGCGCTGGAGCAGGGCGTTGGAATCCATCGAGGCCACGTCCGCTTCGGGGTAGCCGTCGGGCGTGGGCCGGTCGAAGAGGCCCTGGCCGGAACGTTGGAGGAAATCGCCCGCACCGTTGGGGTCGTCGCGGCCCGTCGTGCGGGCCAGGCGCAGGGCGTAGTACAAGGGCGGTGTCAGGCGGAGTGCTGGGGCGGTGGACCCGCCCGGGGCAGGAGCCCAGAAGTCACGGTGGGCGGCCATGGCGGTCATGACGGCGCGCATGTCGCCGTTGGTCTGCTGGAAGACCAGGGCCAGATCGTCCACCAGCGCGTCCGGAGCGGGAGAGGCCACGTAGTGCTCGGCGAGTTTGCGGCAGACGAAGTGGGCCGCGCTGGGGTGGGCGCAGAGCATCTCCAGCGCGGTGATAGCGCGGTCGTAGCGATCTTCGGGCGCGGTGGAGCCGAACTCCATCCCCAGGATGCGCGTCGAGGGGGTTGGGGCGGGCTGGTTGAGGCGCGGGTCGTAAGCGAAGCCGTAGACCGTGGCGGAGTTGCCGGGCCCGCCGGAATGGCCATCGCCCTGGGCATTGGCCATCCAGCCGGTGAGCAGGGCCGCCAGGCTGGTCACGTCCGTCTGGCTGTAGCCACCGGCGACGCCCAGGGTGTGCAGTTCCATGATCTCCCGGGCGTAGTTCTCATTGAGGCGGCGGGCGAAGGAGTTGTCCTGATCGAGGTAGCGGAGCATGGCGGGGCTTGTGGCAGATGCGAGCAGCAGATCGGCGAACGGGGCGACGCCCAGGCGGGTGAACGCGGCGTGCTCCTCGAACTTGCGCTGCCCCTCGGTCTTGCGGATCCAGGTGGAGAAGTGGTTCTCGGCCCACAGGACGAAGTGGGCGCGGACGGGGTTGGGCGTGAGCATGGCGTGGTGGATGGCCAGACGCGGCACGTCGTACTCGCTTCGCGGGTTGCCGAAGCGCTGATAGGCCATGCCCAGCGCGGCCAGGTCGCCGGGGTCATCGAGCGGGCGCGCAAGGCGGTCGGCCAGCCACGCCTGCTCGCCCTGGGTGAGGATGGCGGCCAGTTCGCCCGAACCCCCCCACTCGGGCCCGAGACCGAGGCGGTCCAGGAGGCGCACGGCGCGTTCGTACGCGCCAGGCTGGGGAGGGGCGGGCGAGGCGGGGTCGGCGACGGTGACGGTACGGGGCTGGGAGGCGGCGGCGTTGTTGGGGGGGGTGGCCGCGTAGAGGGCGCGCACCGCGATGGTGTGCCCGCCGGGGGCGAGGCCGCGCAGGAGCAGGGGGAAAACCAATGGGCCGGGCCGGCGGTCGGCCATGAGGCGCAGCGCCGTGGGCTTGCCGTCGATGAGCAGTTCGGCCGAGTCGAGCGCGCCCTGAACGCACACCGAGGCGACCACCGCATCGGCCAAGCCGGCGCCGCCGACGGTCTGGCCATCCGCGGGGTAGAGGATGGCCACGCGGGGCGGGGCCGGGGGCGTCTGGTCGGGCGTCGCGCGCCGCTCACGCAGGATCACGCTCTGGAGCCAGAGGTTGCGGTCGCCGCGCTGGGGGTCGTACAGGTCGTTGGTGAAGGCGACGAGGAGTTGCTTGGGACCGGGCTTGAGGTCGGTCGAGCCCGCGGCGTGGGGACCCCAGCCGCCGGGGACCTTGACCTCCGCGACTTGGACGGTCTGGCCGTCGGCGACGAGCGAGACCGCGGCGATGGGCGGGCCGTCGAGCGCTGTGCCGAAGGCTTCGATGGACACGTCGAAGGATCCGGCCAGTTCTTCGGGAAGCGTGAGGGTGGCCTGGCCGTTGGAGTAGAACGCGGCCGCGCGGCCTTCGGGGGGGCGGTGCTCGTCCTTGAGCAAGGCGAGAATGGCGGGGTCCCAGCGGGAGTCGAGGATCGTAAAGCGCCGGATGGTGCGCGGCTTGGGCGGGGCCGGCCAGGTCGCGGGGGGGTTCCAGGTGACGGTCTGCACCGGCGTGCTGGCGACGGTTCCGGGGTCGAGCGTGGCGACGAACTGGATGGTATTGGAGCCGGGCTTGAGGGCGCCCGTGTCGATCGAGAACCTCGGCGAGCCGGCGCGCTGCTCCGAAATGACTTTGCCGTTGACGAGGAGTTTGACAGTCGGCGGCGGCCGGTTCTTCGGGTCCTCCCAGCGGCAGACGGCCTGGACCTCCAGGTCGCCGGTGA
>JBGPGM010000215.1:0-4808 GCA_041483855.1 Phycisphaerae bacterium
ACACCTTGCCGTTGGCCACCGCCAGCATCGACTGGATCATGTGGTAGCCCGTCTTCTGCGGGTCCGCGTACGGGTCCAGGAACGCCGTCAGACGCCTCATCCGGTATTCACTGGTCGCCACGGCCGCGACCAGCCCCAGCGCGGCCAGCGGCGCCGGCAGCACCAGCTGCCACACCTTGGCTCCCCCCGCGATCAGCAGCACGCACGCCACCATCCCGATCAGCACCCCGGTCCCAAGGTCCTCGAACACGATGAACCCCGCCACCGCGCCGGCCGCGCCCAGCGCCGGGACCAGCCCGGTCCAGAACCGCCCGAGCACGTCCGCCCGCTTGACGCAGTACCACGCCATGAGCCCGACCATCCCCCACTTGGCGAACTCGCTGGGTTGGATCGACAGGCCCATGATGCTGATCCACCGGTGCGACCCGTTGACGTGCCGGCCAACGCCCGGGACGTACACCAGCGCCAGCAGCGCCAGCAGCCCCGCCGCGCCCGCCCACAACCCCGGCGGCCCCAGCAGCGCTGCCAGCCGCCTCCCACGGCTCGTGCCTTGGCTCTCCAGCCGATCCCCGCCACCCCCCACCCCGCCCAACCGCCCCGTCCAACCCGCCAACGCCCGCACCGGCACCATCGAGCACACCCCCATCGCCAGCAGCGCCAGCCCCATGTACGCCGTGGACTGCGACAGCAGGATCGACTGGATCGTCACCGCCTCCTTCGGGTCCAGCCCCATCCCCGCCGAGTTGACCATGACCACGCCGATCGTCAGCAGCGCAAGGGCACACAACGCGATCGCCTGTCCGGGGCGGAGCATCCAAGGGGTTATCGGTTTGCCGCCCGCCATCCCTCGATTTCTGCGCCTCGGGCGGTCGCCGGCCCGCGCCCTACGCAGCCCGCGCCCCGATGCCGAGCGCCCGATGCCCGCTCTTCTTACTTCCTCCCCGACAGCACACTCAACCCCACCCTCTTCTCCAACTCCTCGCACGGGCGCGCCACCAGGTCGTACCCATCGCTGCCCACCACCGTACACCGCACCAGTTCCCCCGCACTGATCGCCTTCTCCGACTGCACGTACGTCACCGAGTCGATCTGCGGCGCCTGGAAGTACGCCCGGCCACGGTACAGCCGCCCACCCCGGCTCACCCCGCTCGTCGCCACCGCCGCGCCGGCCGTCGGGCCGTCGATCAGCACATCCAGCCGCACCCCCGTGTCCGCCGGGTTCTTCTCGTCGAACTGCGCGGCCATGAACGCGCCCTGCTCGAACGCGATCCGCTGCTGCAGCGCCATCACCTCCTCGCGCCGCCGCCGCTTGACCTGCGCGGGCACCGCCAGCGCCGCGTCGTCCTCCATCGTGCCCGCAACCGTCCCCTCCTCCTTGGAATACTCGAACACCCCCAGCGCTTCGAACCCCATCTCCTCGACGAACCCGAGCAACTGCTCGTGGTCCTCTTCCGTCTCGCCGGGGAACCCGCTGATCATCGTCGTGCGGATCGCCATCCCCGGCACGCGCTGGCGCAACTTCCCGACCAGCTCCTCCTGCTGCACGCGCGTCACGTTGCGGCGCATCAACTTGAGCACCCGGTCGCTGGCGTGCTGCAGCGGCATGTCCACGTACGCCACGACCCGTCCCTTCTTCGTCAACTCCGCCAACGCCTCGATCATCTCATCCGAAAAGTTCGACGGGTACGCGTACATCAGCCTCACCCATCCGTCCTTGATCCCCATCTCGTCGAACGCCCCATCGACCGCCCGCAGCATCGCCGGCATCCCGCCTCCCCCGCCCTTGCCCATCCCGATCCCGATGTCGTCCCCGTACGACGTCGTGTCCTGCCCGATCAGGTTCAACTCGAACGCCCCGTCCGCGATCATCTCCCGCGCCTCGGCCGCGATCCGCTCCAGCGGCTTGCTCCTCATCTTCCCCCGGATCGACGGGATCGTGCAGAACGCGCAGTTCTGGTTGCACCCCTCGCTGACCCGCAGGTACGCGTAGTGCCGCGCCGTCAGCCGCAGCCGCGCCGAGTCGTCCTCGTAGTACCCCAGCCCCTTGCCGTCCTTGCCGTTGACCGTCAGCCCCGCCGTCTTCATCCCCCGCGCCCTGGCGGCCTGCAGCGCATTGGCCGCGATCCAGTAGCGCGGCCGCGCCGCCCCCGCGTCCCCCTCCAGCGTCGCCCGTGCCCCCCTGTCCCCGCGCACCGCCTCGACGATCCGGTCCCGGTCGAACACCCCGACCATCGCGTCGATCCCCGGCGCCCATTCGAGCATCTTCGCCCGGTGCCGCTGCACCAGGCACCCCGCCACCACCACCCGCTTGACCCGCCCAGCCTCCTTCTGCCGGATCGCCTCGCGGATCACCCCCAGCGATTCCTCCTTGGATGCCTCCAGGAACCCGCACGTGTTCACCACCACCACATCCGCGTCGTACTCGCGCTCCGCCCACGCTCCCGCCGCCTCCGCCACCTCCGCCTCCACCCCCGGCTCCTCCGCTCCCGCCTGCGCCGCCTCCGACACCACCGCCAACCCGTCCGCGGCCAGCAGCCCCAGCATCTTCTCCGAATCCACCAGGTTCTTCGGGCATCCCAGGCTCACGAACGACACCGTCCGGATCTCGTCGTCCGGCCGCGTCCCCCTCTTCCGTGCTGTTTTCCCGTTTCCGCTCGCCATAGAGAGAGCCAACTCTAGGAGCCCGCCGCGCTCCACCCCCGTTCCGCCGCCCCTTCGCCCAAGCACAGCGGGCCCACCGGTCGATCCGGCGGGCCCGCCTGCATCAGTCGCGGCCGTCTCGGGGGGGCACACCCGCGGCCGCTACCGTCAATCTCTCCCCGCTACTTGGCTTCCTCTTTCGTCGCCGGCCCTGACTCGCTCCGGCCCGTGATCATCTCCCGGCACATCCCGTCCATCGGGTAATGCCGCATCAACGCCTGGGCCATCTCCTCCGGGTCCGAGACCACCAGGTAGCACGACCCCGGCATGTGCCGGCTCGTGAAGTTCAGCGCCCGCACCAGGTTCTCCTTCGTCGTGCACACCACGATGCACCCGCCGTCGTACGCCATCGGCAGCACGCAGAACTGCCACGCCTGCCGACGGTTCACCAGGCTCAGCACCGCCGGGTCCACCAGCGACGCCGTCGGGTCCACCCGCTCCCCCACCGACGCGTACTGCTCCGCCCACGCCCGCTCCACCGCCTTGGCGCTCACCCCGAATCGCGCCTCGGCGATCTGCCCGAACGGCCGGCCCGTTTCCTCCTGCTCCTTGAGGATGTGGACACGCTGATCCGCCGTGATCACCCCCTGCTCCACCAGCAAGTCCCCGATCGGTTGCGGCATACACACGCCTCCACGGTTCCCCACCCATCCCTCTCCAGCCGCGGCCGGCCCGGTTCGCCGGATCCCTCATGCCGCCCTGCTTCCATCGACGCTCGCGCCACGCCGCTGGACGCGGCAACCCCGCTGGCGCCCCCCGCCGCCCCGGCCGCGACGCGTACAGCACCCACGCGGACTATTTCTGCCGTCCCGCTCGTAGAGCCCGTGACGCCGCCCGGCCCTGTTTTTCTAGCGCTCCCCCTTGACAACCGGCCGAACGAATCCGCCGCGCCCCGCCGCCCCAGGCAGGGGGTGGCCCTTCCGGCCCTGCCCGGCCCCCGCAAGGCCGCGCCAGCCGCGCCAACGTCCTAAAAGCATGCTCTCCCGCCGCCCCGCCCCCGCCCACTCCCGCCCCCTTGCCGCTTGTTTTCCGGGCCCGGCAGGGCCATACTTGTCACGGACGGATCGCCCGCTCGCGGCGTCAATCCCGAGGCCCCCGCATGTTCGAGATGACGATCTGCACACCCGACGGCAAGGCGCTGCGGCGCTACGACCTGTCGCGCCTGGCCAAGGGGGGCCGGCGCGTCGTCATCGGGCGCGCCGAGGACTGCGACATCCGCATCAAGAGCCCCGCCGTATCGCGCCACCACTGCGTCATCGAGACCATCGAGGACGACGAGTTGATCATCCGCGACACCGACTCGAGCCTGGGCACGCTCGTCGACGGCCAGAAGATCACGGAGACCGAGATCGAGCCCGGCCTGGAGGTCCACGTCGGCCCGGCGGTGCTGAAGTTCGAGTCCGTCACGTCCCGCATCGCCGCGGACATCCAGAAGGAACTCGGCGAAGGCTGAGGCCGCGCCCAGGCCACTCGGCCCCCGTCATCCATCCCCTCCTCCGTGTTCTCGGTGTTCTCCGTGGTGAACTCTTCCGGGCATCACGGACACCCCGCGAAGAACGCGCCCAGGAAGTCGAAGAAGTCCTGCGAGTTGGTCGCCCCGTCGCGGTTGAAGTCGGCGTGCCCCGCGAAGAAACCGTTGAGGAAGTCGAAGAAGTCCTGGCTGTTCAGCGCGCCGTCGGCGTTCCAGTCCGCGCGGCAGGAGAGGAAGATGTACGCGCGCCCGGCGACGTGCGGCGTGCACGGGCAGATCTCGCTCACCGCGCCCACGACAATCTCGGCGCGCCCATCGCCCTTGACATCCGGCAGCCCGGCCAGCCCGATGCCGAAGGCGCCGTTCGGCACGGCGTGCGGCGACACCACCGTCCGCACCAGCCGCCTCGTGGAACCAGAGAAGACGTACACGACTCCCGCGTGGCTCGGCAACCCGGGCACGCTGTCGCCGGTGGCAGTAACCAGCAGGTCCTCCGTCCCATCTCCATCGACATCCGGCATCCCTGCGATCCGGAGCCCAAAGCCGCCGCCGCGGCGCTGGTTGGGGGACACCAGCGTCGCCAGCAGGGCGCCGGTGGCCCCGGAGTAAAGGTAGACCCTGCCCGCTTCCTCGAACG
>JBGPGM010000216.1:0-4799 GCA_041483855.1 Phycisphaerae bacterium
CCGGCGTTGAGCGCGGCGGCGAGCGCCTGCGCCACGACGGGTCGGACGCCAGAAAGGCCGCGGCAGAGCGAGGCGACCAGCAGGAGCATCATGGCGCGAACGACATCGTCGGGCAGGGGGTCGCCGGCGCCCGCGGCGTGGGAGCGCAGGAGGTTTTGCTGCAATTGGCGGAGGTCGGCGGGGCTGATGCGTTGGCGTGCGAAGGAGCCGAAGCCGGTGTTGATGCCGTAGTGCGGCTCGCCGTCGGCCATGGCGGCCTCGAGGCCGGCGCGTGAGCGTACGAGGTTGGCCATGGCGGGCGCGGACAACTCCACGCGACGGCCGTGCCGTGCCACGGACTCGACATCGGCGAGGGTCAGCGTGCCGCCGTCGATGCTCAGGGGACTGGACTGGCCGGCGCGCGGGCGGGGGGCGCCGGCCGATCCGCGCGACGCGGCTGGTGGGTCTGCCATGTAGACCAGTCTGGCGGGTCGGAGCGGTCTTGGCAAGACGCGGCGGCCCCGGAGCGCAAGGGATGCCGGGCGAGACGCCCGCCCCACCGGGCCAAGCCGGCGTGGTCTGGACTATCCTGCCCCGTCCATGGGAGCGACGGCGTGACGAACTTCGAGGTGTCCATCCTTTTCCTGCTGCAACTGGCGGTGATCCTGGGCGCGTGCCGAGTGGTCGGGCAACTGGCGCGCCGGCTGGGCCAGCCGCAGGTGGTGGGGGAGATGATCGCGGGGGTGGCGCTGGGGCCGTCGCTGCTCGGGCTGGTTGCGCCGGGGCTCCACCTGCAACTGTTCCCGCCCAAGTCGGCGTCGATGACGGTCGTCTACTGCGTGGCCCAGGTCGGCTTGGTGCTCTACATGTTCCTGGTGGGGGTGGAGTTCCGCGCGGACCTGCTCCGCAGCCGGGCCCGCAGCGCCGTGTCGGTCTCGATCGCCGGCATGGGCGCGCCGTTCATCCTTGGCGGCGCCCTGGCGTTAGGGTTCTTCCACAACGCGGACCTGTTCAACGACTCGATCTCGCGGCCCCAGGCGGTGCTGTACCTGGGCGCCGCGATGTCCATCACCGCGTTCCCGATGCTGGCGCGGATCATCTACGAGCGGGGCCTGTCGGGGACTTCGCTGGGAACGCTGGCGCTGGCGGCGGGGTCGATCGACGACGCCGCGGCATGGTGCGTGCTGGCGGTGGTGCTGGCCAGCGCGGGCGGGAGCGCGACGATGGCCGTCCTGGCGATCGGGGGGGGGATCGCGTACGCGCTGCTGGTGCTGGTGCCGGGCCGGCGGCTGATGGGGATGCTGGGCGCGGCGGTCGAGCGGCGCGGATCGATGAGCCCGGACATGTTCGCGTTCGTGCTCATGCTGCTGGTGCTGGCGGGATGGTTCACGGACCGGATCGGGATCTACGCGGTGTTCGGGGCGTTCATCCTGGGGGCGGGGATGCCGCGCGGGTTGTTCGCCAAGGAACTGCAGCGGATGATCGAGCCGCTTACGGTGAACCTGCTGCTGCCGATGTTCTTCGTGTACTCGGGGCTGAACACCCGGATCACGCTGCTGAACTCGTGGGAGCTGTGGGGCCTGGCGGCACTGGTGCTGGCGGTGGCGTGCGTGGGCAAGGGGGTGGCGTGCGCGGCGGCGGCGCGGCTGAACGGCGAGCCGGCGCGGGAGGCGCTGGCGATCGGGGCCCTGATGAACTCGCGCGGGCTGATGGAACTGATCATCCTGAACATCGGGCTGGAGAAGGGGATCATCACGCCGACGCTGTTCAGCATCATGATCATCATGGCGGTGGTGACGACGCTGATGGCCACGCCGCTGTTCGAGTGGGCCTACGGGCGGTCGGGTGAGCGGGCCGCGGGGTGGCGGCCGGGGCGGGGGGCGGGCGAGGGTGGCCGGGGGCGTGGCGGGCGGTTCGACGGCGTGGCCGGCGCGGGCGAGTGAACCGGTCTGGTCGTGAACGAAGGAGCGGCTGATGCGGAACGTTGTGGTGTGCCTGCTCGTGATCGTGAACGTGGCGGCGGGGGGGTGCTGGTCTTCGACGCCGGCGCGGGCGGGGCGAGAATCGGACGTGGTAACGGGCCCGGTGGTGCCGCCGGAAGCGTGGCCGGTGCGGGATCACTCGGCGGTGGCGCGGCTGATCGCGGAGACTCCGGCCCGGGTCAACGTCCCGCCGGCCCAGATCACCATCGACAACGGCAAGGTCCCTGCCGACAGCCCCGCCATGGCCGATTACGACGTGCTGCACGTGGCGCCGTACGGAGAGGGGGTCGTGCGCGTGATCCAGCAGATGGGGATCACGGTCAAGCCGGCGGCCAAACCGGGCGAGTGGACGGTGGAGCGGACGCCGACGGAGGAGATCATCCGTTTCGTGTCGCAATCGACGCTGCGGAACCGGCCGGTGAACCTGGCGGAGGTGGTCGCGGCCGGGACGTACTCGGCGCGGGACGCGGTGTACCAGGACTACCTGCGGATGCAGGACCTGCCGCTGCCGCCGAACGGGAGGCGGGTGCTGCGCGAGGGGCTGGGCGGGCGGCTGATTCTGCCCAAGGGGACGGCGCGCGGGCTGGTGGTACACCTGTGCGGATCGGCGAGCCAGCCGTTCGAGCAGCCACTGGTGGATGAACTGGTACGGCGCGAGTGGGCCGTGTTCATGGTGCCGTTCGTGGGGGTCACGGGCGGTTCGGCGACGAGGTTCGGCGTGGGCAAGAGCAACGAGCCGCGGTTCAGCTACGTCCACACCCCGCCGAGCCTGGCGGCGACCCTGGACCCCATGCGGGGGTACGAAACGAAGGTGCCGCTGACCAAGACGCTGGAGGTGCTGGACACGCCCGAGGCGCTGGGCCAGCGGCTGGCGGCGATCTCGGACGATCGGCTGGCTGAGGTGGCGTACCTGATCGAGGCGGTTCTGGCGTACCTTCAGGCGAAGCGGCCGGAAGTGCCGACCAGGCCGCTGGTGCTGATGGGGTGTAGCGCGGGGAGCCTGGTGGCTCCGGCGGTGGCGGCGCGGCTGCCGGGCCGGTTCGCGGCGGCGGTACTGATCGGGGGCGGGGCGAACCTGCTGCGGATCGGGTTCGAGTCGGAACTGGAGGGCGTTGGTCCGGCGGTGGACTGGCTGCCCGGGCAGCCGGTCGCGGCGCAGAAGACGGCGGCGATCGCGGCGTACGAGCGGGCGGCGAGGCTGGACCCGGCGCGGACGGGCACGGCGTTACGCGCCGTGCCGACGCTGCAAGTATGCGCCAAGGGTGACCGGATCGTGCCGGCGGCGACGGGGATGGAGTTGTGGCACGCGCTGGGGGAACCGGAGCGGTGGGACTATGCGGGCGGCCATGAGTTCCTGTTCTGGCGGCTGCACGAGCGGGCTGGCGATATCGCGGCGTGGGTGGAGGGGGCGATGAAGGGACGGGAGTGAGCCGCGGGGGAGGAAAGGCGGAACGGTCCGACCCCCCTACCTGGTCCGAGAATACGTATTATGTTAAACTGGGCGTGTCGTGGTTCCGCCACGATCGGTGTTTCTGCAAGTGGACCTGATTGGCGGTCCGCACCGATCGCAGACGAACTGCGATCGGTGGCACATCGCAGCCCTTCTCGGGCCGCGGAGGCGATGAGCAAACGGGCGGCGACCGCCAACCTTCCTGGGTTAGACGGACTTGAACGAGCCGGACTGTTCCCGCCGATCTCGTTGACCGTTTCCGTTTCCGTTGCCGCGACCGTTCAGGCTACGGATCAGTTCATCGGCCAAGAACCCGACATCGTCGCAGAGAGTGGCCAGCAGCTTCGGCGCCGGCTTGTCTCCCTCGCGAAGGCTCCGGGCGGCGCGGTGGCACCGCTCTCGAATTTCGGCAATCCGTGGATCAATCAACTTGCGCACTCCCGCATGAGGGGTTTCTCTCGAGAAGGTGCCGGCCGTTCCGGCTCCAGTCGCAACTCTGCCACGCGCAAGAGAGTGTAACTTGCCCTGGCCCTCCGCCCGGCGGTGCTCAGCCTGATTGGCTGCAATCGGGGTGGAATCCCTGTGTCGGCAGGACGGTCCCTCCGGCTATCCTCCCCCTGTTCTGGCCAAAGAGCCACGAGAACCAGGCAGACGAAAGGGCCATGATGCTACTGACCACAACGAAAGTGACGCTCAAGGACGGGCCGCACCAGGGCCTGGAAGTTCCCCTCCGCCGACCGCACCGGATGGACGAGTTGATCACGATCGGCATCTTCCGGGTGCCGGGCGCGGTCGTCGAGAACGAGTTCAAGCCCTTGAAGGGCTCGGTCAAGGCGATCTACAAGGTCGCGGACCAGAACACCGCGGCATTTGTGCAATCGGTGCCGGCGTAGAAGCGTCGGGATCGCGCTCGGCGCCAGGGCAACCCATTCAGCAAGTGCATGCCGTCGGCCTTTCTGCCGTCCCGAGGACGGTTCGTTCGTCCATCGACAGAGGAGGCGGGGAAGCACTGACCGGCGGACGGGTCAGTGGCACAGATGGGCGGCGTCAGAGCGTCCGCTCGAAGTACAGGGTGTCAGGCATGGGGTCGTCGTTGTAGCGCGGGCAGGGGCGGAAGCCGAGGGAGCGGTAGAGGGCGATGGCCGCGTGCATGGACCGCGAGGTGTCCAGGCGCATGGTGGTGTAGCCGATGGGCGCGGCGTCGTTGAGGAGGCGTTGAGCGAGGAGGCGGCCGACGCCGCGGGATCGGCAGGCGGGGCGGACGTACAGGCGTTTCATCTCGCAGATGCCGGGCTGGAGGGGGCGGAGGGCGATGCAGCCGACGGGCTGGTCGGCGCGTCAACGGCCAGGAGGATGCGACCCTGGGGCGGGGCGTAGGGGCCGGGGAG
>JBGPGM010000217.1:0-4781 GCA_041483855.1 Phycisphaerae bacterium
CACGGGCGATGGCGGGGCTGAACCACCCCAACCTCTGCCGCGTGCTGGAGGTGGGGCTCGATGGCCCGGCGCCGTTCATCGTGATGGACTGGATCGACGGGACGGACCTGCACGCGGCGTGGCGCGGGCTGGGGCTGGAGGCGCGGCTGGCGCTGTTCATCAAGATCGTCGAGGCGGTGGCCGAGGCTCACGCCGCGGGGGTCGTGCACCGGGACCTCAAGCCCACCAACATCCTGGTCGACCGTCGCGGCGAGCCGATTATCGTGGACTTCGGGCTGGCCCGCTCGCGCGGCACGCCGGGCGGCGACGGGGCGACGATCGGCGGCACGCCGGGGTACGCGGCCCCCGAGCAGTGGGGCGGCGATTCGGAAGGGGCGGCGGCGGACGGCGGGGCGGGCAAGCCCGACGAGCCTGCGCCGGCGATCGGTCCGGCCACCGACGTGTACGCCCTGGGGGTGATGCTGTTCGAGTTGCTCACGGACCGGCAGCCCTACGAGGGGCGGACCGTGGCGGAGGTCGTCCGCCTGGCGCGCACCATGGACCCGCCGCTGCCCGAGGAGCTGTCGCCGAAGGTGCCCGCGGCGCTGCAGCGGATCTGCCTGCTGGCGCTGGAGCGCGACCCGCGCCGGCGCTTCGCCAACGCGCAGCTCATGGCCGCGGACCTGAGGCGCTACGAGCGCGGCGAGACGGTGACGGCGCGACCGAGCCTGCTGATGGATCGGTTCCTCGAGCAGGTCGAGGAGCAGATCGTGCGTGCGGACCGGTGGCAGCGCCAGGGGCTGGTGACGCGCCCGGAGGCGGAGTCGCTGGTGCGCGTGCTCACGGCGCTGCAGCGCCCGGACTCGCCGTGGATCATCGACAGCCGGCGGCTGAGCATGTCGCAGGTGAGCCTGTACCTTGGGGGCTGGCTGGTGCTTCTAGGGCTGACGGTGGGGCTGTGGAGCAGTTGGGACGTGCTGTGGCCGTCGGTGCGCCAGGCGGCGCCGTGGTGCGTGACGGGGGCCGTCATGCTGGGGGGCCTGGTACTGCACGCGACGGGCCAGCGGCGCGTGGCACTTGGGTACCTGGTGACGGCGTGCATCGCGGCGCCGGTGGCGGTGTGGGTGATGCTGCGCGAGACGGGGTGGCTGGTGACGCCGGCGCCGGGGGCGGGGATGCTGCGGGGGATGGGGGAGAACGAACTGCTGGTGGCGCTCAAGTGGAGCGCGATCGACGGGTTCTACAACCGGCAGGTGCTGGCCATCGCGCTGGTGTGGCTCGGGGTGTCGGTGCTGTTCCGCGCCCTGACGCGCTCCAGCGCGTTCACCTTCCTGGCGGTGCTGGCGGGGATCGCGGCCTGGGAGGCGTTGTGGCTCAACTTCGGCAGGCTGGCCAACCCGACCCGGCTGACCGCCGCGGAGGTCGGGGTCTGGACGCTGACGCTCGGCGCGGGGGCGTTGTGGCCGGGGATGTGGATGAGCCGGTCGGAGGAGGCGTGGGCCAAGCAGTACGGGCGGTACAAGTTGCGACGGCGGGACGCGTGGCCGGTGCTGACGGCGTCGGTCGGGCTGGTGGTGGCGGGCCTGGCGGCGATGGCGTACAGCGCGCCGGAGCGGTACTTCCTGGGGACGGTGGCGGACGCGCACGTTCCAGCGACGACGGCGATGCGGGCGTCGGCGTTCATCGTCAACGGGGCGGTGCTGCAGGGCGTGTCGTTCCTGCTGGGGGTGTACTCGAGCATCGCCAGCAAGCGGCTGGCCGAGGCGCTGCGCTGGCTGACGCCGTCGCACTTCCTGGGGGCGATCGTGGCGCTGGAGGTGGACAACGCGCGCCAGATGTGGTGGCTGTGGCTGACGCTGCTGCCGCTGTCGGCGGTGGCGCTGTGCTACGTGAGCGTGCTCAAGCAGTGGAAGCCGTTCCTGCTCACGGGGCTGGCGTACCTGGGGGTGTGGTACGCGCGGGCGTTCCTGCGCGTGCAGCACGAGTACGCCAACGACACCACCATGCGGGTGACGCTGACGCTCGGGCTCATGGCGGTGGGGCTGTGCGTGATGGTGCTCGCGTGGAGACTGCCGGGGGCGATCCCGGGGGCGCGCTGGGGCGCGCCAGGCGAGGGACCGGCGCGCGCCCGCTGATTCCCTCGGCGCGGATTCGCGCGGATGGGCGCGAACACCTCATCTCCCCTCCTTATCCGCGTTCATCGGCGTTGATCCGCGGCTAGAGTCTGGCCGCGGATGGGGGCGGGGCCAAGGAGCGAGCGATGGCGCAGCCGCTGGTCGGTGTGATCATGGGTTCCCGGTCGGACTGGGAGACGATGCAGCACGCGGTCAAGACGCTGGAAGAACTCGGCGTGGCGCACGAGGCGCGGGTTCTTTCGGCGCACCGCGCGCCGGACCTGCTGGTCGAATACGCCGGCGGCGCCGAGGGTCGGGGGTTGGAGGTCATCATCGCCGGCGCCGGCGGGGCGGCGCATCTGGCGGGGATGGCGGCGGCCAAGACGTGCCTGCCGGTGCTGGGCGTGCCGATGGAGACCAAGTCTCTGGGCGGGCTCGACTCGCTGCTCTCGACCGTCCAGATGCCCGCGGGGGTTCCCGTGGGGACGCTGGCGATCGGCAGGGCGGGGGCGGTGAACGCGGCGCTGCTGGCCGCGGCGATCGTCAGCGTGGGCCGGCCCAAGATCCGCGAGGCGCTGCGCCGGTACCGGGCGGCGCAGACACAGGCGGTGGTGGACAACCCGGACCCGGCAGTCGGGGGGCCTGGAGGGCTCTGATTCCGGCAGCGGTCAGACGCGCGGCGCCCGCGGCGGCCGGCCGATGGTCAGCTCGGCCACGCTCGCCCAGTTGCGTCGCCGGGAGTCGCAATCTATGGCCGGTTCGCCGGGGCGAGCCGGGGCCGACTCCTGGCGGTCCCGCGGCGGCAGGAGCAGGTCGAGGCGCGGAGTTTGAACCGGCGCGGCTTCGGGGACGGGCATGGTGTCGGCTCCAGGGTTCATGGCGTGGATGTCTTGCTCGGGCTTTGATGCCGGTGGTTCGGTTGGAAAACACAAACCGCCGTCACTCGGGACGGCGGCGCCTGGGGAGCAGAAGTTTCGAGGTCGCCCCTAGTGGCCCTCGGACTTCTGTGCAGGCATGCCGCCGCCCGTCTTGCGGGTGGTCAGCAGGGTGCACATGCAGTGGAGGTGGGCCAGTCGGAACATGATCGCGGAGAGAATAGCCTGCGACCGCGGGGAGTCAACGGCGTACAAAGCCCGGAATCACGGGAAAGTTGCGTCAGGGGAATGATCGGCGGGTCCGGCGGCGCGGAAGGTGGCATAATGAAGGGAGGGAGGTCCAGGGGCTCAGCAGGGGCGGGCACGGACCGCCGGAGGCCAAGCGATGCACCTGACTCGACGGTACTTCCTGCAATCGACCGGGGCGTTGGCCGCGTACCTGGGCGTCGCGCCGGTGCTGGGATGGCCGCACACCCTGCGCCCGCTGAGCCCGCGACCGGTGGCCAAGGGGCGGACCCTGGTGGTGCTGTTCCTGCGCGGCGGGGCGGACGGCCTGAACCTCGTGGTCCCGCACGGCGATCCGGGGTACCAGCTGTTGCGCAAGACGATCGCGCTGGGTGCGCCGGGCCAACCTGAAGGCGTGCTCGACCTGGACGGTTTCTTCGGCCTTCACCCGCGCCTGGCGGGCATCGTGCCGCTCTTCGAGTCGGGCCTGGCGGTGGCGGCGCACGCGGTGGGGTACGACAAGAACAGCCGCTCACACTTCGAGGAGCAGGACGTGTGGGAGACGGGGGTGGTGGGCAACACGGTGAACTCGGACGGCTGGGTGAACCGCCACCTGGTGACCTCGCAGGGGCACGGGCCGCTGCGGGCGGTGTCGATCGGCGACACGCTGCCGCGGATCATGCGCGGCAAGGCGACGGCGCTGGCCATCCGCGGCCTGGAGGACCTGACGCTCAAGACGAAGCGCGCGGACCCGGCGCAGGTGGCGACGGCGTTGGAGCACGCGTACTGCCAGCACAAGGAGGAGCACGTCGGGCCCGCGCTTGACCTGCTGGCCCAGACGGCGCGGACGACGCTGGACGGCCTGGAAGAGCTGCGCTCGATGTCGGCCCAGGAATACAAGCCCGCGGCACCGTACCCGGACACGCCCCTGGCCAAGAAACTGATGCAGGTCGCGCGCCTCATCAAGGGGGATGTCGGGCTGGAGGTCGCCGAGGTCGACCTGGGCGGGTGGGACACGCACTCGGCCCAAGGGGGCGCCGCCGGCCAGATGGGCAACCTGGCCCAGCAGGTTGGCGACGCCCTCGCGGCGTTCGTCAAGGACCTGGGAGACCGCATCGATGACACGACCGTGGTCACGCTCTCGGACTTCGGACGCACGGCCGCGGAGAACGGCACGGGCGGCACCGATCACGGCTGGGCCAACTGCATGCTGGTGATGGGCGGCGGGGTGGCGCGGGCCTCGGCCGCCGCGGCCAGGAACGCGCCGGCCCGGAAGGTCGTGGCGAAGTGGCCCGGCCTGCTGCCGGAGCAGTTGCACGACGGGCGCGACCTGCTGCACACGACGGACTTCCGGGACGTGCTGGGTGAACTGGTGCGGGTGCACCTGGGGAACGCGGAGTTCGCGAAGGTGATCCCGGGTCACGAGTTCAAGGAGGTCGGGGTGGTGGCGTAGGGGAGGGGGGGATCGAGAGAATCAGAACCCCCGGCGCCAGCCGGGGGTCTTCCTCCGTTCACGCCCCGCGCGTGCAACGCACGCCGCTACGCGCACCCCGCGAAGAACGCCGTCAGGAAGTCGAAGAAGTCCTGC
>JBGPGM010000218.1:0-4777 GCA_041483855.1 Phycisphaerae bacterium
CGCCCTCAAGTACGCCCGCGCCGCGACGGGGCGCGACGGCATCGTCTACTGCCGGCGCGCCTACCACGGCCTGACGATCGGCAGCCTCTCGGTCAACGGCAACCACGAGTTCCGCGAGGGCTTCGGCGAACTCCTCCGCGCCACCACCGAGATCCCCTTCAACGACCTGGCCGCGCTGGACCGCGCTCTGGCCGCCAAGGACCAGGCCGCCTTTATCGTCGAGCCCATCCAGGGCAAGGGCGTGAACATCCCCGACGATTCATACCTGCGCGACGCCCACGCCCTTTGCCGCAAGCACGGCACGCTCCTCATCCTCGACGAGATCCAGACCGGCCTCGGCCGCACCGGCAAGCTCTTCGCCTGCGAGCACTGGGGCGTCGAGCCCGACATCATGGTCATCGCCAAGGCCCTCTCCGGCGGCTACATCCCCGTCGGCGCCGTCCTGTCCAAACGCTGGATCCACAACAAGGTCTTCTCCAGCATGAACGCCTGCGCCAAGGTCCAGACCACCTTTGGCCAGAACGACCTGGCCATGGTCGCCGGCCTCGCCACTCTCCACGTCCTCAAGGAAGAAAGAATCGTCGAGCACGCCGCGGCCGTCGGCGACCACCTCATGGCCGGCCTCCGACGCATGATGACCACGCACCAGATGGTCAAGGACGTGCGCGGCAAGGGCCTCATGATCGCCGTCGAGTTCGGCAAGCCGCGCAGCCTCGGCCTCCGCGCCGGCTGGGAACTCCTCCACAAGGTCGACCAGAGCCTCTTCTGCCAGGCCATCCTTATGCCCCTGATGACCGACCACGGAATCCTCGCCCAGGTCGCCGGCCACCGCCTCGACGTCATCAAACTCATCCCGCCCCTGGTCCTCAGCATGGCCGACGCCGACCAGATCGTCGCCGCCCTCGAAAAGACCGTCGCCGCCTGCCACCACTTCCCAGGCCCCGCCTGGGAGGTCGGCCGCAAACTCGGCGCGGCGGCCATGAAACGCTTCACCGGCGCCGCCTCGCCAGCCGCGGGCGGCGGAATGGCCGGCCGCGTGAAGGAAGAGGTGGAGGCGGGGTGAGGCGCGGCGGGGTTGCACGGCCCTCGGCAACAGGTTCAGGGGCAGCCGGCGAAGAAGGCGGCCAGGAAGTCGAAGAAGTCCTGGGAGTTGACCGTGCCGTCGTGGTTGAAGTCGGCGCTCGGCGCGCCAGCGAAGAACGCCGCGAGGAAGTCGACGAAGTCCTGCGAGTTGACGGACCCGTCGGCGTTGAAGTCGGCGACGCACGGTACGCCCAGTCCCCAGGTCTCGCCGTTGTAAACGCTGGAGTTCGTGGAGTCCCCGAAGAGGATGGTCACGGCGCGGGCCGTGTCGTAGGCCATCGCGTGAAGGTAGCGCGCGGAGGGGTACAACTGAGTCCACGCGATTGACTGCGCCCGCACGCCACTCTCCCGCCGCGTCACGCTGCCGGCGCTCTTCATGGCCGCGGTCCGCTTGGGGTTCCCCTTCTCCTACTACGGGCGCCGCACCGGGTCCCTGCGCGCCAGACCACGAATCCCGGCAGTCACCCCGACGGCCTGGCGCACCAGCGGGGGTTTGGCAGTGGGCGATCCCATGCCCCATCCTGGGGTGCGGATGAACCACGCCGGCCCTCGTGCCGGTCTACTTCTGCTCGCTCCGGTGTCACCGTTCCGGACGCTGTTCGGGAGGCGGAGTGCTATGTTCGGGCCCAGGATGCAGCCGCGAGCCGGTTGCGCCCCTAGGTCGCGGTAGAATGCGTGGTTAGCCCGCTCCATGGCGCTTGGCAAGGCGAGGGCGGGGATTACCTCTCTTACTTTGGAGGGCCAATGATGCGAACGCAACTCTCTCTGACCGCCGCGCTGGTGTCCGCTCTTGTCTCGCTCGGTCTGCCGGCCTGCTCGACCGCGCCGGAAACCAGCGGCGAGAAGATGGACCTTCACAACGAATCCGCCACCGCGCTGGACAAGATTAGGCACCAGGACCCGAGCCTGGGCGATTTCCTGGCCAAGTCGTACGGCTACGCGATCTTCCCCTCCGTCGGCAAGGGTGGGGTGGTGATCGGCGGCGCCTACGGGCGCGGCGAGGTGTACGAGAACGGGACCCGCGTCGGCTACTGCGACATGAGCCAGGCCACCATCGGGGCGCAGCTCGGCGGCCAGTCGTACATCGAACTCATCGCCTTCGAGAACAAGGCCGCGATGGACCATTTCAAGTCCGGCAACTACGCCTTCGCCGCGCAGGCCTCGGCGGTGGCGCTGCACTCGGGCGCGGCGTCGCAGGCGAAATACACGGACGGCGTCGCAATTTTCACGGCGACCAACGCGGGGCTGATGTTCGAGGCGTCGGTCGGCGGCCAGAAGTTCAGCTACCAGCCCCTGTCCCTGTAGCCGGGGTAGCGCGGGCGCCGGGCGGGTTGATCGATTGGCACCGGGGGGGTGCGGCGATGTGCGCCACTGGCGGCCCGCCCGCCAGTGGCGTCCGTTTCTTGGAGGACCGCCATGGCGCCTCGCGTGATGCGGGCGGTGCTGGGCGCGGGGGCGGCGGTGCTGGCGGCGGTGTCGGAGCCGCCGGCATCGGCGCCGGGAGCCAATGGGGCCGAGAAGACGAAGATCGTGCTCATGTGGACCGCGCGGGACCATCCGTGGGGGTCGCACATGTACGAGCACGAGTGCCGGCTGCTGGCCAAGTGCCTCAACCAGACGCCGGGGGTCGAGGCGGTGGTCAGCCCCGACCCGGAGTGGCCCAAGGACGCGGCGGTGCTCGCCGGAGCCAAGGCGATCGTGTACTACTCGCGCCAGGCGGGGGACATCGTGCTGGACGGCGCGCACCGGGCGGAGTTCAAGAAGATGATGGACGCGGGCGTGGGGTTCTGCGCGATCCACTGGGCGACCAAGGCGGAGGACCCGAAGTTGCTCCCGGAATACCTCGACGTGCTCGGCGGGGCGTTCCACACGGGGCCGGAGGCGGAGCTCAAGATCGACACGCGTCCGCTGGTGCAGGCCGAGCCGGACCACGCGGTCTGCCGCGGCTGGAAAGGGTACGACCTGCACGACGAGTTCTACCTGAACCTGAAGTTTCACGAGCGGGCGCGCGCGGTGCTGCGGGTGAACGTGGAGGGCAAGGACCAGACGGTGGCGTGGGTGTTCGAGCGGGCGGCGGGCGGGGCGGGCGGGAAGGATGCGGTGAAGGGCCGGTCGTTCGGGACAACGCTGGGACACTTCCACGAGAACTTCGGGATCGAGGCGTTCCGGCGTGCGATCGTCAACGGGATCCTGTGGAGCGCGCACGTCGAGGTGCCGGCGGCCGGAGCGCCGGTGGCGCTGGACGACGTGGACCTCAGGTTGGGGCCGGAGCCGGGCAAGGAAGGCAAGTGAAGCGGCGGCGACGCGGATCTCCAGCCCGCCGGTGGCCTCCATGACCACCATCGACACGGCACGCTCACGCAGCGAGCCGACCAGCTCGTCCATGCCCTTCGGATCGTACGTGAATGATCCGACGAAGCCCCCGGGCTCGGTCGCCAAGTCGAGCTTGTCCTTGGCGACGTCCAGGCCGGCGAAGATCAGCGTGCCCTCTGCCATGCGGATGCCCCTGTCTTGCGGATGCGGGCTTGCGACGCGTGAGCACGCAGAGGCCCTGGCGACTGTCCGGGGTCCGACGCTCGAACGGGCGGCGATCACGCTTTGTGACGGCCTCGAAGGCCCGGACACGATCGATCTGCCGCCCGTCGCGGCACGCCCCTCGGGGCGTGCCGCGGGAGTTATCTTCGCATGCTTGGACATTTGGTGCTGAGGGAACATACAAGACACGAAGGCGGAGAAGGTGCGGATCTGTGCGCGCGCGGGTGGTCGATGGGTCGTCGTTGAGGTGCGGGGCGGGAGAATGCAGAAAAACGTTGGCGGTCTATGGCGGTCTATGGCGGCCTTTGGGTTCTTGATAGCGCCAGGGGGGGTTTGGGGTTGGCGGTCTATGGGATGGAGTTGGCGGTCTATGGGCGGTTGGCTGGCGGTCTTGGGCGCGTGGGGAGGCGCGAATGCAGAGAACGTTGGCCACCTCATGGCCCCCTTGGCTCCCTCACGGTTCTTGAGGGCGCCAGGGGGTTTTGGGAAACGGGGTTGGCCCCCCCGGGGGAGCGGACAGAGAGAAGAGGAGAATGGCGGACAGAGGGCGGAGCGCAGGGACTGGATGTGCGACGGGGGCGCGGGTGATCGGATGGCATGGCGGTTGGTCCACTCCCCTCCCGGATTGCCCGCTGGCGCGGGGCTGGACGTGCGCGATGGCGCGAGCGGTCGGCGGTGGGTAGTTTACCGGAAAGGCCGCGGAATGCAAGGAGAAAGTGGGGTAGGGCACGAAGATTGCGCACAAACGTGGTCGATGTGCGAGTGCTGTCTCGGGGCGCGGATGCCAGAGAGGACTGGCCGCCCCCCACCCCGGCGCCTCTCCCGCCAAACGCAAAGACGCCCGTGCGCTGCCCGACCCGTCGATGGCCCGCGGGGAAAACTTCCAGCGGCACAGAGAGCCTTGCGGGCCGATTTGGAGTCAGTCGCGGGAAGTTGTCGATTTCATTTCGCCCAGAGCATGTCGGCGCCGCCAGACACTGCGCCACGCTCGGGCGAAGGGCAGATTCGCTCGAAATCTTCGCGCTTCCCCAACGCGGCCGCGAGGCGTCGAAGGTCCAAGCGGCGGAGTAAGTCCACCGTAATCGGGCGCTTGGCATCCCAGAACGCGAACGCCGAGTAGAACTCGCGGGTCGGTTCGCTGTTGAGAAGGGACGCGACG
>JBGPGM010000219.1:0-4769 GCA_041483855.1 Phycisphaerae bacterium
GGTCTTCCGCGAACTGGGGTGGATCGGCACGCTGCGCCCGCTGTGGGTGCCGGCGTGGTTCGGCGGGGCGTTCAACATCTTCATGCTGCGCCAGTTCTACATGGGGATCCCGCGCGAGTTGGACGAGGCGGCCCGGATCGACGGCTGCTCGCACTGGGCGATCTTCTGGCGGATGATCCTGCCGCTATCGCGCCCGGCGCTGGCGGTGGTGGCGCTGTTCCACTTCATCTACGTGTGGAACGATTTCCTGGCGCCGCTGATCTTCCTGACGCACCGCGACCAGTTCACGCTGGCGCTGGGGTTGCAGTTGTACCAGAGCCAGGCGGGGAACACGCCGTGGAACCTGCTCATGGCCGCGAGCACGATGGTCGTCGCTCCGGTGCTGGTGCTGTTCGCGCTGACGCAGCGGACGTTCGTGCAGGGGGTGGCGGGGGAGGGTCTGAAGGGGTGAGCGCGTCGGAGGCCTGTACGCATCGAGTTCGGGTCCGGCACGATGGTGCTGGGGCCGGGGCGACCTTTCATCGGATTCTGGTTGACAGACGGGCGGGCGTGTGGCATGATGTAAGCGCTTACTTTCCGGGAAACCTGGGGCCATCGGTTACCTTGGAGGTCCAATCATGATCGCCAGACTCGCCATCGGTGCTGTTGCTGTCGCCGCGTTGTGTGCGCCGTCACTGGCACAGAACCTGCTGTACAACCCCGGCTTCGAGATCGTCAACCCCGACAACTCGCTGGAGCCGCGGGGGTGGCACGACTGCTGCAACATCGCTTACCGCCGGACCAACAGCGACGGCCTGGGGGCGGCGCTGATCCGCACGGGGGACGCGTCGATCGAACTGCGCGGCAACGGGGCCGGCGGCTTCGTCGCTTTCACGACCAACGTTCTCAACCCCGACACGTTCATGTTCTACGACCCGCCGGTCACCTGGCACGGCGGCGACGTGACCGTCAGCGGGTACTACGCCGTCCCGGTCGGGCAGCCGATCACGGGCGACTTCGCGGCGATCAAGCTGGAGTTCCGGCGCGACAACACCTCGGTTTTCGCCGCGTTCGAGTCGCCGCACACGATGACCAGCACCAACGGCCAGTCGGTCCCGTTCTCGTTCACGGTGACGCAGGCGATGCTCGAGCCGTTCGTGATCTACCCGCCGTTCTTCACGCACGTGAGCGTGCTGCCGTTCCGCTTCGCGGGCGACGGCACGCCGACGAGCGGGACGATCTTCTGGGATGACATGTCGCTGGTGCAGGTTGCGCCGTGCCCCTGTGACTGGAACAACTCCGGCGCGCTGAACAGCCAGGACTTCTTCGATTTCCTGACGGCCTTTTTCGCCGGCAGCGCCGATTTCAACCACGACGGCGTGACGAACTCGCAGGACTTCTTCGACTTCCTGACGTGCTTCTTCGCCGGCTGCCCGTGAGGGCGGGTGTACCGTTGAGAGGACGGGGTGGGGAGGAGTGATTTCGTGCGCAGGCCGGCGAATGGTGTGTCGGCGTGCTTCGTGCTGGCGGGGATGTGCTGCGCGGCGCGCGGGCAGGTGAACTTCTACGACAACGGCGAGGTGGCGCTGATCGCCCTGCGCAACAGCGGGGTGATCGAGCCGTCCATCCCGCTGTACTGCAACGGGGCGCGGGTGGACGACCCGGGCACGCCCGGCTCCGACGCCTTCAACCTCATCAACTTCTACGACCGCGTGCCGGGCACGCCCAGCTACCCCCTGACGATGGCGGACATCATCGCCAACGGGTACATCCGGCCGCTGGTGCAGCGGGCCAACGGGACAACGTCATCGATCGGCACGTCGGTGGTAACGGGGCCGGGGTTCCGGCCGGCGGGTTTGCCGCTGTTGCTGGTGCCGGCGATGACCCGCGCGGACGTGACGGCGGGCGGGCCGGACCGGGTGGTAGTGCAGGGGACGGGGGCGTACGGGGCGCGGGCGTCGCTGGTGTGCCGGCGGCGGTACCCGGACCCGCTGATCGGCCGCACGACGATGTTCATCGACTCCACGTGGACGGCCCTGCAGGACATCACGTTGGCGCCGCCGGGTGTGGGGGGGCGCGGGTCGGATGCGTTCCGGCTGGCGATGCTCAGCAGCATGTTGGCGAGCCTGAACCTGGGGCAGTACGACGCCGACTACCTGGCGATCACCGATCCGCAGGGGCGGCGCCGGACGATCGCCCTGTCCGACCAGGTACGGAACGCGCACCTGTTCGGCGCGGCGCGCCCGTGCGCGGTGGGGCGGCCGTTTGCGCTGCTCAAGGACAATGCGGCGACGTGGAACCCCGGCAGCCCGAGCATCGAGATCACGCTGCTGTCCGTCACCGGCCCGGTCGGCCAGGTGGGCGTGCAGGGGTACCGGGCGGACACGACCAACCCGAACGACGACTCGCTGTCGGTGTGGCTGGAGTGGGCGGATGCTCCGGCGGTGGTCGCGGCCGGAACGGTGCTACAGGTCTCGCTCCAGGTGACGGCCACACCGGCGACGGACCCCGGAGACATCAACCACGACGGCCGGCTCGACTGCGCGGACGTGGCGCTGCTGGAGGCTCTGTACGGCGTGACCATCAGCGATCCCACGTACGACGCGTACGCGGACCTGGACCGCAACGGCGTGATCGACGCGGCGGACCGGGCGCTGCTGATGGCGCGCCTGGATTCGTACGGCGCGGATTTCAATCGGTCGGGCGCGGTGGACAGCCAGGACTTCTTCGATTTTCTGGCGGCGTTCTTCGCGGGTGCGCCGAGCGCGGACTTCAACGGGTCAGGGGCGGTGGATAGCCAGGATTTCTTTGACTTCCTGGCGGCGTTCTTCGGGGGAGGGTGCGCGTAGGACCGGGGAGAGAGTTCGCCGCCGAGGCGCGGCGGCACCCAGCGGTGATCGCTCCGAGGCGGTCAGCACCCCGCGAAGAAACAGGTCAGGAAGTCGAAGAAGTCCTGCGAGTTGGTCACGCCGTCGTTGTTGAAGTCGGCGCTGCCGGCGAAAAAGGAGGTGAGGAAGTCGAAGAAGTCCTGGCTGTTGAGCGTGCCGTCGTGGTTCCAGTCGCACGGGCACGGGCGGCCGTTGTGGACGATGATGCGGAAGTTGTCAACGCCCCAGGAGCGCTGGATCAGGAATCCCTGGGGCAACGACCAGTTGAACGTGTAGTAACCGAACTGGATCGGCGCGCCGGCGGCGCTGAAGTCGGGCTGGGCATTGTTCACGCCCGAAGCGGTGGCCTCCTGCCATTGCAGGTCCGTGCCGGTCAGGCCGGCCAGGGACAGGGCGGTCCACGCGGTGTGCTCGCTGGAGTCCACATAACGGAAGAAGTTGCGCCCGCCCTGGAGGACGTAGACGCCGTTCTGCGTGCCGCCGGGGGAGAAGTCGATGTAGTCGTACTGCACGTCGATGCTCGTGATGGCGCCCTGCGTACCGGGGTTGTAGGTGCCGGGCAGGTACCAGTGACCGTCGTAGATCGCGGCGAATGAGCCGTTGGTGGTGTGTTGGCCGGCCTGGTAGGCGCCGGGGTTGCCGCCGGAGAGCGACTGCGACATCGGGCCGAGCATCGCGAAGGGGCGGGACCAGAGGATGGCGTGCGACCAGTCCGCCGGGGCGAACGTGCCGTCGTAGATGGTGACATCGGCGCGGGCAGGCAATGCGGCGGCGACGGCGAGCGCGGCCAGCGCCAGCGCGGCCGGTGCGATGAGGCGCGGGTGTGACATGGGTTTGCCTCCTGAGCGGGTACGGGCGCGGCCCGGAGCGCCGACGCGCTGCGGATCGCTCCGTGCACCCGCTGTGGGCAGACTACACCCGGGGAAGGATGGGGGCAATGGAAAAAGGGGGGAACCAGGAGTCGGGCGTACGGCGCATCGCAGATCAGGGGGGTAGTTGTGCGTTCGTTGTGGCGGCAACGTTGGGACTCGGTGGCTCGGTGCGATCCCGAAGGCCGGCGCGCTCGTACAACGTTGACGCACCCGCAACGGCGCTTGGCGCCGAGCATTTGGAGCAGGACAGGCCGACCAGGGTGTCGGAGAATCGAGGGCTCGCATGGCAGGCTCCCATGAGCACATCACGCCGGATCGATTGTGCGAGGCCGCCGAGGCGGTGATTGGGGCTGCGGTGGAGGTCGCCGCAGAGACAGGCGGTCCGTGGCCGTACCCTGCGGACCTGATGGGTGGGCCGTTGCAGCCGCGCTGCCTGGCGGAGTTCACGCGCTGGGAGGTGGAAGAGGCGTGCCGATTCCTGGTAAGGATGGGCGCGCTCGACGCGCCCGGCCGGAAGAACGCGGCGTGAGGCGACGAAGGCACCGAGGCACAAGGCTGCAGAGGGGTCAGGATCGTGCGGCGCGAACCATGTCGTCGAGGCGGTCGAGGCCGGTGGTCAGGTTCTCGATCGGCGGCCCGAAGGAGAAGCGGACATAGGAGGCCAGGGGCGACGGGCCGGTGCGCGCCTTGTGGGGGTTGACATCGAAGAACTCGCCCGGGACGGTCAGCACGCGGTGCGTGAAGGCCGCGTGCATGAATCCCAAGCCGGTGTTCAGCGGCGCGGGCAGGCCAGCGACAGAGCCGAAGGCGTAGAACGTGCCGCCCGCCTCGTCGGCGCCGGGAGGGAAGCGGACGCCCATTCGGCCAAGGCGCGTAAGTGTGAGGCGGCGCTTGCGGGCGAAGACGGCCCGCACCGCGGTGGTCTCCTGGTCGGCGCACCGAGGCTCGAGGACTTCGACGGCCGCCCGTTGAATGGGACGGCTGGGACCGCCATCGACAAAACTGCCCGCGGCGGTGAGGGCGCGGACGA
>JBGPGM010000220.1:0-4768 GCA_041483855.1 Phycisphaerae bacterium
ACCTGATGAAGCCGGAGAACCGGGCCAGGTTGGTCGCGTTGCTGACGTACCACATCGTGCCGGGGCGGCTGTACTCCGACCAGGCGGTCAGGGTCGGCAAGGCCAAGACGATCCAGGGGTACGACGTGCGGATCACGGGCACGGGCGGCCAGGTGATGGTGAACACGGCAAAGGTCACCAGCGCGGACCTCGATGCGTCCAACGGCGTGATCCACGCGATCGACACCGTGCTGACCCCCCCGACCAACGAGACGACCCCAGCGCCGAAGCGGGACCCGGAGTCGAGCAAGCCGTAACTCCAGAAAAATAAACGACTTACGCTCGGCCTATCTGCGTCCCCGGGGCGGCCGCGGATGTTCGAACTATGAACGGGTACGCCCCGGTGGGTGGGGCGCTCATCAGCGGTGTTGCGGGCGCGCGCGCCCCTATAGTTGGGTGGCTTGACCGGACCCATCTCCGCGGCGGGGAGTGCGACATCCATGGACGCCACAGGAACCAGCATTGACCCGCCGCGGGGCGGGAGGAGTGTCGCCCGGCACGACGATCCGGGTGGGGGCGCGGGCTCTGGCGGAGCCGCTGTGGACGTGATTGATGGCGGCGGGCTGCTGGGGACGGGCACGGTCGCGTGGGTCGAGCAACGGGCCCGGGCGGCGCTGGGCTATTTGGGGGCATCCGGGGAGGTGCGGGTCAAGATCGTTGATGATGCGGAGATGGCCAGGGCCCACGAGCAATACGGCGGGGTCGCGGGCACGACGGACGTGCTGACGTTCGACCTGGCCGGGGGCGCGGCGGGGCGGGGCGGGCCGCTGGATGTGGACATCCTGGTGTGCGCCGATGAGGCGCGCCGGCAGGCCGCCGTTCGCGGGCATGCGCCCGAGCGCGAGGTGCTGCTGTACATCGTCCACGGCGTGCTGCACTGCCTGGGGCACGACGACCACGACGAGGCCCGCGCGGGCGAGATGCACCGGCGCGAGGACGAGGTGTTGAACGCCGTCGGCGTCGGGGCGACGTACGCGCCGACCCCGGCGGGCCGGCCGGTGGAAAGGCCCGCCCCATGAACGCGCTGATGCTCTGGATCGCGATCGCGGCGGCGGCGCTGGGGGCGCTCTTCGCATCCCTGTACACCGCGCTGACCGACCTGAGCAAGTCGGCGCTGGAGGAGCTGGCCGCGGGCAGGGCTCGGCCGGCGGCGGCGGCGCGGGTGCGGGCGATCCTGGACGACGTGGGCGGGCACGCGCGGGCCGTGGCCCTGCCGCGGATGGTCTTGAACCTCGTCGTGGTGGTGTGCGTGATCTGGTGGGTGGCGGGGATCAAGGGTCCGGCGAACGTTTCGTTGTGGGACTGGCTGATGGCGGCGGTGGTGACAGCGGTGGTGCTGTGGGTCTCGTCGGTGGTGCTGCCGATGAGCGTGGCGGCGCACGCGGGCGAGCGGCTGATCTACGCGCTGTCGCCGCTGGTGCGCGGGGTGTACCGGGTGGAGGCGCCGCTGGGGCCGATGGTGCGGTTCCTGGACGAGGTGATCCGGCGGCTGTCGGGTGCGGAGCGGCGCGAGGGCGGGTCGGAGATCGAGGCGGAGTTGCGCTCCGTGATCGAGGAGGGGGAGCGCGCCGGGAGCCTGGACGAGGCCGAGGCGAAGATGATCGAGGCGGTCGTGCGGTTCAAGGAACTGACCGTCAAGCAGGTCATGACGCCGCGGACCGAGGTGGAGGCGCTGGAGTACACCGACAACCTGGGGGAGGTGGCGGCGTTCATCCGGCGGGTGGGGCACAGCCGGATCCCGGTGTACCGCGAGAGCCTGGACACGGTGGTGGGGGTGTTCTACGTCAAGGACCTGATGAAGTGGCTGGCGGGGGAGGGCAAGCGGACCGACCACGGGTTCGACCTCAAGTCGATCCTGCGCCCGGCGATCTTCGTGCCCGAGACCAAGACGGTGCGGGAGCTGCTGGACGAACTGCTCGCCCGGAAGGTGCACATCGCGATGGTGGCCGATGAGTACGGGGGCACGTCGGGCCTGGTCACCATCGAGGACATCGTCGAGGAGGTCTTCGGCGAGATCAAGGACGAGTACGAGCCGGCGGAGGACGAGGCCGCGGCCGTGGAGGTGGACGAGTCCGCCCGCACGGCCGAGGCGGAGGGCCGGGCGTACATCGACGACGTGAACGATGCGCTCAAGGCGCTGGGGGTGTCGGTGCCGGAGGCGGACGACTACGACACGCTGGGCGGGTTCGTCATCACGACGCTGGGGCGGATCCCGGAGCCGGGGGAGACGTTCCGGCACGGACGGATCCAGGTCACGGTGGTGGAATCGTCGCCGACGCGGGTGCTCAAGGTGCGCCTGGAGGTCAAGGAGGAGCAGGCGGACGATGCGCCGCCGACGGATGGCGAGGGGCAGGCGGTCGAGGGCGGGCAGGAAGCCTCGCCGGGGCCGGAGCGCACCGCGGCGTCGCGGTAGGCGGGTACGATTGGCCCATGCCGCTGCGGCTTCACAACTCGCTGACCCGGCGCGTCGAACCCCTGACGCCGATCGACCCGGCGAACGTGACGTTCTACTCGTGCGGGCCGACGGTGTACGACGATGCGCACATCGGCAACTTCCGGTCGTTCTTGGCCGCGGACGTGCTGCGCCGGTGGATCGAGTCGCCGCTGTGCGAGGTGACCGCGGCGGACGGCGCGGCGATCCCCGGGCCGCGCCGGGTGACGCACGTGATGAACATCACGGACGTCGGGCACATGACGGACGACTCGGGGGAGAGCGGCGAGGACCGCATGGCCGTGGCGGGGCGGCGGCTGGCGGAGGCGAAGAAGGCGGGGAAGCTGCCGGCGGGGGTGAGCGTGGACGCGGGCGATCCGTACGCGATCGCGGAGTTCTACGCGCAGCGGTTCCTGGAGGATGCGCGACTGCTGGGGCTGAAGGTGGCGGTCGAGGCGCTCAAGGACCCGACGCTGATGCCGCGCCCGACGCAGAAGATCGCGCCGATGATCGCGATGGTGCAGACGCTGATCCGTCGCGGGCACGCGTACGCGGTGGGGCCGGCGGGGGCGCAGGCGGTGTACTTCGACGTGCAGTCGTTCCCGGCGTACGGTCGGCTCAGCGGCAACACGCTGGAGAGGCTGCGCACCGGCGCGGGGGGGCGCGTCAGCGAGGGCAACCAGTCGCAGAAGCGGCACCCGGCGGACTTCCTGCTGTGGAAGGCCGACCCGGCGCACGTCATGAAGTGGCCCAGCCCGTGGGGCGAGGGGTACCCGGGCTGGCACCTGGAGTGTTCGGTGATGGCCGCGGAGCGGCTGGCGTCGCCCGAGGGGGAGATCGACCTGCACTCGGGGGGGGAGGACAACATCTTCCCGCACCACGAGTGCGAGCTGGCGCAGACGTGCGCGGCGACGGGCCACCCGGTGTTTGCGCGGATGTGGTTCCACCCGCGCCACCTGTTCGTCGAGGGGGACAAGATGTCCAAGAGCAAGGGGAACTTCTACACGGTGCGCGACCTGATCGCACGGGGACTGGATCCTGCCGCAATACGCTTAGAGTTGATCCGCACGCACTATCGCTCCAACGCCGACTTCTCGATCCAGCGCGCGGTGCAGACTGGCCAGCAACTCGTTGATTGGGCGGAGGGCGCTGCAATGCTCTACAAGAGCATTGATCTGCTCTGGAAGCAACCGCCGGCGCGCAAGCTTCAGCGTCTGGACTCCTTCGCTGCGGCAATGAATGACGACCTCAACGTAGCGAAAGCTCTCTCTATCCTTCATTCGTTCTTCGGCGGGGCCGACGCTCCGGCTGTTCAGGCCATGGATGCCCTTGAAGCTTGCGGCTGGGACCTCTCATCCCGAGGCGCTGTTCTCGGCTGGCTATCTGAAATGCCTACATCGCCGATGCCAGCGATCGAAGCGACGCAGCAGTTGAATCGGGGGAGAGCAGAAGGAACGTTCCGCGAGGCATGGGCGGCGCTGAACTTGATGGATGCTGTTTTCGGTGTTGTGTTCGCACCGCGCGCTGCCGCCGTCCAGACCGACATCGGCGTCTTCCTCGATGGCGAGGTGCCCGACCCGGCGGTGGTGGCCAAGCTCCACGAGCGTGCCGCGGCCCGCGCGGCCAAGGATTTCAGGCGTTCCGACGCGATCCGCGACGAGCTGGCGAAGATGGGGTACACGATCAAGGACGTGGCGGGGGGAAAGGTCGAGGTCAGGCGGGCGTAGGGCGGGGCGCCCCCTATCATCCTGCCCTGCATGTGGCTGCGCCCCCCCATACGGATCTGGCGCCTGGTGCTCTTCGAACTCTGGCGCCTGGTGTTGCTCACGGCGGGCGTGCTGGTGACGGTGCTGTCCTTCGCCGGCGCCGTCCGCCTGCTGGCCGAGAGCAAGCTCGGGCCCATCGACTCGCTCTGGTTCATGGCCTACGCCATCCCGCCGATGCTCGAGTACGCGCTGCCCTTCGCGGCCGGATTCGGGGCCACGCTGGCGTACCACCGCCTGGCCGCGGACAACGAGGTCCTCGCCTGCCACGCCAGCGGGATCAGCCACCGCGCGTTGCTGGTGCCGTCGGTGGTGTCGGGGCTGGTGCTCGCGGGCGTGCTGGTGGTGCTGTCCAACGTGCTCATCCCCAAGTTCCTACGCTCGATGGAGGAACTCGTCGAGCAGGACGCCACGCGCCTGATCGTCAACTCGATCAACCGCGGCGAGCCGGTGAGGCTCGGCGACATGCTGGTGTACGCGGACATGGTGCGCCCGCTGGGCCCGGACGAGCCGGCCGCCGACGGCGCGCCGGGCG
>JBGPGM010000221.1:0-4763 GCA_041483855.1 Phycisphaerae bacterium
AGCCAGCGCCCCGGCCGACGCAACCCCTACTACAACAACAAGCGCCGCCCACACCGCGTCAGCCCGCGGGCCGCACGAGGCGAATGCCCGTCGCAAGTGGGTGCCCATCGGGCGGATGATAGGGGCCGCCGCACGCATCCCAGGGACAACCATGCGCCGGTCGGTCCCGTCCTACGGCGCCGCGTCCAGATCGACCACCCTCTTGACCTGCAGCGTCTCCAGCAGGGCTTTCAGATCGAAGGCCTCATCGGACATCCGCCGGTCCTCCATCCCACTGAGGTCCAGCCGCACCAGCGTCTGCGAGTCCGGGTGGTACGCCCGGATCCGCGTCCCCATCGTCGGGCGCGCTCCGCCATAGCCGCGGATCTCCACCGGCCCGTAGTCTGCCAGGTCCGCCACCAGCACCAGCGACCGACCGGCGTCGTACAACTCGACCTTGCTCGGTGCGAACGAATCCGGATCCAACCAAAGCCGCTCGTAGCCGTCGTGGTGGGTGCGTGTCGTCACACCCAGCAGCCGCCCGTCGTCGGACCACTGCGTCGCCCCCGGCGCCGCCGGGTCGAGCGGCGTGATCCCCAGGAGCAGGATCAGGTCCAGCGGCTGGATCCCGATCGCCAACCGGCGCCCGGGATTCATCCCGAACTGGTCGTGTCGCCCCACCGACGCCACACGCTCATCGGCCAGGTCCAGCCACCAGTACCGTTCCGGATCGCACCCGAACCAGAAGATCCGCTTGCCCGCCTTGCTCACCGACAGCGCCAGCCGGTCCGGTCGCACTACCTGCAGCAGCCCCTCCCCCTGCTCCATGTGCGTCTGCGACTGCTCATCCACGTACGTGAACTGGAGCACCACCTGGGCACGCACCCGCCCCAGCGGCGCGACCCGCCCGTTGTACGCCGCGGCCACCTGCTGGAATGCCGGCGGGTCGGCACGCACGATTGCCAGCGGCGCCACGGGCCGATGACCGGAGCACGCGCTTAAGCAGCACGTCAGAGCCGCCACCCAGGGCCCGCCCGCGCTCCGCCAGCGCTCGGGATTCACGCCGAGCCTCCCCCCGCCATGAGAGCCTCGAACTGCTCGATGACCGCCGCGATGGCGTCCTCGTCCAGGCCCGGATCAACCACCTCGATCAGCGGCGGGCCCTGCGGCGGGCGCGCCGCCCCCTTGGGGCGAACCAGCATCACCGTCCCGCTCGACCCTTCGTGAACCAGCAGCCGCTTACGCACCAGGATCAGTGCCAGCACGAACCGGAACGCCGCCCGCCTTGGCTCGGCCTGCTCGGCCGACTGCTCGAACAGGTCCATCAGCGATTCATCGTCGATCAGCACGTGCGGTTTGGTGTCGGGCGGTGCGACCACCCCCCGCCAGAAACCAAGGAGCCGGCAAGGCGCCGCCGGACGCGACCCCGCCTCCCACGCCGCGTGCGAGAAGTCCAGCCGTCGAAGGTCGTCGCTCCCCGGCGCCTCTACGAGCGCGCCCACGAACGCCTCGCCGACGTGCAGCCGGCGCCCCGTGGCGCTGCACACGCCTGTGGGAAGATCGATGCGGTATGAACCTACGCCCGGAGACGCCATCGGCATTGAGTGTAGCGGTCGCACCGAGTCCCGCGCGAACCGTCAACAACTCACCTCGAAGAACCGCTCCGCCGACCCACCCTCGCCGACCCGGAACCGCATCGTCTTCCCGCACGCCGGGCAGCGCGCCAGGTACCCGGTCCCCTCGGGGTTGCGGTACGCCCGGACATACTGGCGCGAACACGCGAACCACAGCCGAAGCCACGGGCGCGAGCCCCCCCGCCCGTCGCCTGTCGATTCGCGTAGCCCCCCGCCGTCCGGCGGAGCGATCGGCAGCGACAGATCGACGATGTCGCGCGGATCGGCACTCATGCTCAAACTCATCGGCCGGCAACCCCGTCCCATTCGGCTTTTTAGGGCGAATACCCCGATCAGAGGCCGTTTCTGCTTGCTAACACCGGGCGGTTGCCGATACTCTTCGCTCCGCGGTGACGCCCCCCGCTCGGACGCGGTCGCCGGATTGGTCCCGGCGGTCTGTGCCGCGCCCTCGACGCCAGGCCCATGACCGTCTGACGTGCGTGACCCGGGCTCGCCCCCGGCGGCATCGGTTGTACCCATGATTTCCCCGCTGACCATCTTGCCCGACCCGCCGCGACCTCCCGCCCCAATGGGACTGATCGCCGGGGCTGGGCGCCTGCCGCTCATCATCGCCGAGGGCCTCCGTCGCGCCGGCCACCCGGTGCACGCCCTGGGCCTGGCCAACCAGTACGAGTCGGGCCTGCCCGACCTGTGCACCACCTTCCGGCGCGTTGGCATCCTGCGCGTCGGCGGCTGGGGCCGCCTGCTCCGCCGGCACGGCGTCGAGCACGCCATCATGGTCGGCCGGGTGGACAAGGCCAAGATGATGCACAGTCCATGGACCATCTTCTGGAATGTGCCGGACTTCCGCACCATCGCCGCCTGGTACCGTAGCCTGCGGCACGACCGGCGCTCGCACGCCGTTCTGGCGGCCATCGCCGACGAACTCGGACGATCGGGGGTTCACTTGATCGATTCCACCGCCCCCATCCGCGACTCGCTCGCCGAGGCGGGCGTGATGACCCAGCGCCAGCCCACCGCCGACCAACGCGCCGATATCGCCTTCGCCTGGCCCCTGCTCGTCCAGACCCTGCGCCTGGACATCGGCCAGGCCATCGCCGTCCGGGAACGGGACGTCGTCGCTGTCGAGGCCGTCGAGGGCACGGACCGCATGATGGAGCGCGTCGCCGAGTTGTGCCGCGCCTCCGGCTGGACCCTGTGCAAGGGCGCCCGCGCCGGGCACGACCGGCGCAGCGACGTCCCCACCGTCGGCGTCAAGACCATCGAGAACCTCCACAAGGCCGGCGGTCGGTGCCTGGCCCTGGCGGCCGGCGACGTCATCATGATCGACAAAGCGCAGATGCTCGACCTGGCCGATCGACTGGGCATCGCCGTCGTGGGCGTGCCGCCGGCCCAAGGGTGACGGCCGACCCCTCCCATGCCTACGTCGGTCGCGGCGGGCTCAAACTCAGGCACGCCCTGGACGCCTTCCACCTCGACGCCGCCGCCTGGACCTGCGCCGACTTCGGCTGCAACGTCGGCGGTTTCACCGACTGCCTCCTCAAGGCCGGCGCGTCCCGCGTCACCGCGATCGACACCGGCTACGGCGCCCTGGCCTGGAGACTCCGCAACGACCCCCGCGTACGCGTCATGGAGCGCACCAACGCCCTCCACGCCGCGCCCCCCGCCGAGCCGGACCGCGTGGACCTGGTCGTCGTCGACATGGCCTGGACCCCGCAGCGTCTGTGCATCCCCGCGGCCCTCTGCTGGCTGCGCCCCGGTGGGCGCATCATCAGCCTGGTCAAGCCCCACTACGAGGCCGCCAAGCGCGGCAGGGAAAAGGCCCTGCTCAAGGCCGGCGTCCTCGACGAACCGGCCGCCGAGCGCATCGTCGAGCGCGTGCTGGCCGATATGCCACCCCTGGGCGCACGCGTCCTCGGCTGCGTGAAGTCCCCCATCAGCGGCGGCAAGGGCCGGGGCAACGCCGAATGGCTGGTCCTCCTGGCCCCGGCTTGACGCGCGTCAAGCGGGCAAGGCCCCCGCCGCAGCCGGGCGCCATAGCTGCACCTTCGCGTTAAGCATGCCCCATACGCGCTCGATCAGTTCACGCGTCCCCTGTCCCGTCGCCGCGCTGATCGCCAGCACGCCCACCTGGTGCCCAAGCTGCAGGTCGCGTCGCAGCCGCGCCACCGCCGCGTCACGCTCGGCCTGCGTCGGCAGCAGGTCCATCTTGTTCAGGACGATCAGTTCGTCCTTCTCCGCCAGCAGCGCCGAGTGCTGGGCCAGTTCCTGCCGCACCATCCGGTAGTTGTCCGCCGGACTCGTCCCGTCGATCGGCGCCGCGTCCAGCAGGTGGACGATCACCCGAGTTCGCTCGATGTGCCGCAGGAAGTCGTGCCCCAGCCCCGCGCCGTGCGAGGCCCCCTCGATCAGCCCCGGGATGTCCGCCAGCACGATCCGGCGCGAGGGGTCCAACGGCGCGATCCCCAACTGGGCGTGCACCGTCGTGAAGGGGTAGTCGGCGATCTTGGGCGTCGCCTCGGTTACCGCGCCCAGGAGCGTGGACTTGCCCGCGTTGGGCAAGCCGATGATCCCCGCGTCCGCGATCAGTTTGAGTTCAAGCCGCAGTTCACGTTCCTCGCCCGGCTCTCCCGGCCCGGCCTGGCGCGGCGCCTGGTTGGTCGATCTCTTGAAATGCTCATTGCCCCAGCCACCCTTGCCGCCGCGCGCGATGACGATACTGTCCCCCGGCCCCAGGTCGCACAGCAGCCGCTCGTCGCGGTTGTCGTACACCATCGTCCCCGGCGGCATCCGGATGATGCACGCGGCGCCGTCGGCCCCCGTCTGCTGCTTGGCCCGGCCCGCCTCCCCGCTGACCGCCTTCCAGTGGAACGTGCCGCGGAAGTCCAGCAGTGTGTTGACGTTCTCATCCGCCACCAGCACCACGTCCCCGCCGTGCCCGCCGTTGCCCCCGTCCGGCCCCCCCTTGGGAACGTACTTCTCGCGCCGGAAGGACACGCTCCCGCGCCCGCCGTCGCCGGCCTTCACCTGGATGACGGCCTGATCGATGAACATACCGGGAGGATAGGGTCGCCCGGGGCTCTACGCGGCCATGCGATAGTGCCCGCTGGCGAAGTGGCGCAGCAGCCGCTCGCGATCCCCGGCCCGGAC
>JBGPGM010000222.1:0-4751 GCA_041483855.1 Phycisphaerae bacterium
TCTACCTCCTCTCGGACCCCCCCAGGAAGACCGTCGGCCTCATGGCCTCCCTCCCCATCGAAGGCTCGATGGGCAACCCCATGCTCGGCGAGCGCGGCCAGACGCCCGCCTGGCAGATCGTCACCCAGCTGAAGGAGGTCTTCGCCGTCAGGACCCTCGCCCCCGACGCCGCGCAGATCCCCGACGACGTGCGCGTCCTCATGCTCGTCCACCCCAAGAACCTCAGCGACAAGACCCAGTACGCCATCGACCAGTTCGTGCTCAGGGGCGGCCGCCTGCTGGTATTCGTGGACCCCTGGTGCGACGTGGACCTGCCCCCGGGGGTCCCGCCCATGCAGGCCATGGGCATCCCGCGCAACTCCAACCTCACGAAACTCTTCGACGCCTGGGGCGTCGAGATGCTCGAGGGCAAGTTCGCGGCGGACCGGCACGCGGCTATTGCGGTCTCCGTCGGCACCCCGGCCCGGCCCGAATCGGTGGACTTCGTCGCGTGGCTCAGGCTCGATCGTGACAACCTCGACCGCTCGGACTCGATCACCGGCACGCTCCAGCAGATGGACATGTACATCCCGGGCATCCTCCAGAAGAAGGCCGGCGCGACCACGGACCTGCTGCCGCTGATCCAGACCGGCCCCGAGTCCATGGCCATGGACGTGCAGGCCGTCCAGTTCATGCCCGACCCCAAGCGGCTCCTGGCGGACTTCAAGCCCAGCGACAAGCGGCTGATCCTGGCCGCGCGCCTCACCGGCAAGGTCAAGAGCGCCTTCCCCGAAGGCAAGCCCCCCGACAAGCCCACCCCGGACAAGCCGGACCAGCCGAAGGAGGCCCCGCCGGCGAATCCCGCCCCGCACCTGGCCGAGTCCGCCGAGCCGATCAACGTCATCATCGTCGCCGACGCCGACATGCTCCACGACCATTTCTGGATCCAGGAGGCGCGCTACGGCCAGCTCTCCCTGGGCTTCCACAAGGTCGCCGACAACGGCGACTTCGTCATCGGCGCCCTGGACAACCTCAGCGGATCGAGCGACCTCATCAACATCCGCGCCCGCGGCCGCTTCAGCCGCCCCTTCGCACGCGTCCAGCAGATCCAGAAGGCCGCCGAGCAGCGCTACCTGGCCAAGCAGCAGGAGCTGCAGACCCGCCTCCAGCAGACCGAGTCCAAGCTCACCGATCTCCAGCGCCAGCGCCCCGAGGCCGGCGCCGCCGACGCCATCCTCACCCCCGAGCAGCAGGCCGAGATCGAGAAGTTCCAGAAGGAACGCGTGGCCACCCGCAAGGAACTCCGCGAGGTCCAGCACCAGCTCAACCAGGACATCGAAACCCTCGGCGCTCAACTCAAGTTCATCAACATCGGCCTGATGCCACTGCTCGTCGGCATCGCGGCCGTCGGCCTGAGCGCCTACCGCGTCGGCCGCCGGCGCACCGCCCGCGCCCCGGCCAAGGCCGGCGCATGAGGAACGCTCCGCCGCGGACGCGCTAAGACACAGGCGAAAACAAGGATCGATGTGCTGCCCGGAAGAACGACCAGGATAAGAACTGTCCGATCTTCTCTGTTCTCTCTGTGGTGCATTGTCTTTAGAGGGACCCGCATGAGGACCAAATCGCTGATCGTGCTCGTCGCGCTCGCCGTCGTCGCCGCAGGCGCGGCCCTGCTCGCCGTCCGCATGAACCGCGAGGCCACCGCCCCGGGGGCCGCGACCGAGAAACTCCTGCCAGCCTTAGGCGCGCACGTCAACGACGTGGCCTCGGTGACGGTCCAGCGCGACAAGGGCGCGTTCACGGTCGCCCGCAAGGACGGCCAGTGGGGCATGACCGACAAGGGCGGGTATCCCGTCCAGTTCGAGAAGGTCAAGGAACTGGTCGTCGGCCTGGCGGACCTGACCCAGGTCGAGCCCATGACCAGCAAGCCCGACCTGTACCCCCGCATCGGCGTGCAGGACCCCGCGCCCGGCGCGCCGACACCCGCCGAGCCCCCCATCCCCCCCACCCCCCCCACTCCCAACCCCGACGAGCCGATCACCGCCAAGTCCACGCTCGTCACGCTCAAGGACCAGGGCGGCGAGACCCTCGCCACGCTGATCGTCGGCACGACCAGACCCGGCTCGCCGCCGATGGTGTACGTCCGCAAGCCCGGCGAGGCGCGGTCGTGGCTGGCCCAGGGCAAGTTGGACGTGCAGGGCGAGGCGGTCTCGTGGATCGACCAGCAGATCGTCCACATCCCGCGCGAACGCATCCGGAGCGTCACCGTCACCCACCCCGACGGCCAAGAGGTCGAGGTGACCCGCGACAAGCCGGAGGATGCCACGTTCACGGTCAAAGGCATCCCCGCCGGGCGCGAACTGAGCAGCCCCAACGCCCCCGACGGCCTCGTCTCTACGATCTCGTACCTGAACCTCGACGATGTCGCGCCGGCGGATCGGGTGGACTTCAGCTGCGAGGGCGCGGGCGTGCCAACTCCGGCGCCGGCAGCAGCGCCGGCCGAGGGCGAGGCTGCCGGGCCGCCGGCTACGCCGCCGCCGGCCGCGCCGGCGCCGCCCGTCGCGCCATCGGCCGCCAACGAGGTCAAGGCCGGAGTGACGTGCGAGTACCGCACGTTCGACGGCCTCGTCATCGACATCCAGACCGTCGAGAAGGACGGCAAGGCTTGGGCGAAGTTCGATGTCTCCTACGCCGAGCCCCCCGCCCCCCCCGCGCCGCCGGCCCCCCCCACTCCTGCAACGCCCGAGACGCCGACGAGCCCCGCGGCGGGCGAGAATCCCGCGCCTCCGCCGCCTCCTCCGCCGCCGCCCCCGCCCCCGCCACCTGTGCCCAAGGGCGGCAAGCCCGCCGACGAGGTGAAGAAGGAGGCCGCGGACCTGAGCGCCAAACTCCGCGGCTGGGCGTTCGAGATCCCCGACTACAAGGCCCGCACCCTCGCCACCAAGATCGACTCGCTCCTCAAGCCGCTGCCTCCCCCGCCAGCGCCGACGGCCGGGCCCACGCCGACACCAGCGCCGACCAATCCATCGCCGGCCACTCAGCCAACACCCGCGCCCGAACCTGCTCCAGCCCCGGCTCCGCCGCCGCCGGACCAACCCTCCGCTCCGCCTCCCGAATAACGTCCGGGACGGTGACAGGGACGGGGAGGAATGGTGCGGCGCGGAGGGGGGGTTGGCGTGGTGGAAGACAAGCGGACCGAATGAGCGGATGGCGTCACTTGGGCCCTTGCCGAGACCTTCGAACAGCCTTTTCAATGCCATATTGACTTTGAAAAATATACGGACTATTCTTTCAAAGTGTTCCGAGCCTTGAAAGACCTTATCCCTGCCACGCAGGCGGCCCGGCCAACCCATGAATCCCAAGGACTTTACCTCGAATCGTGCCGGCCGGGTGGTCAAGACCCTAACGGGTTATTGGGCCTTCACCCCGGCTCCCTTGCCCCCAGAGATCCACTACGACGCCGGCCTCATCCTTCTCCTGTCCCAGGCGGATGCGGCTCTCAGTGAACTTTCCGGACTGGGACGCTACCTGCCCAACCCGGACCTGCTGATCGCCCCCTACGTCAAGCGAGAAGCCGTCGCTTCCAGCCGGATCGAAGGCACCCAGGCCGACCTTTCCGACCTCCTCCTCGACGAGATCGAGCCCAAGCGCACCCCGCCCGGCAGCGATGTCCTTGAAGTCCGCAACTACGTGGCCGCGCTCAACCGCGGCCTCAAGCGGCTGGACACCTTCCCGCTGGCGGGGCGCCTGGTGCGCGACCTGCACCAAGTCCTGATGCAAGGCGTGCGCGGACACGACATGACACCCGGCGAGTTTCGCAGGAGCCAGAACTGGATCGGTCCCCCCGGGTGCACTCTGGCCGAGGCAACCTACGTCCCGCCGCCCCATGATCCGGAGATGCACGAGTGCCTCAAGCACTGGGAGAAGTTCATGAACCAGCGAGGCCAGATGCCCGAGCTGATCCAATGCGCCCTGATCCACGAGCACTTCGAGGCCATCCATCCCTTCCTCGACGGCAATGGCCGCATCGGCCGGTTGCTCATCACGTTGTTCCTCATCGAGCGCGGCCGGCTCAGCAAGCCGCTCCTCTACCTCTCCAGCTACATCGAGCAGAACAAGGCCGATTACTACGCTCTCCTCCAACGCATCCGCACCCACGGCGATTGGACCGGCTGGCTTCGCTACTTCCTTGCCGCTGTCCGCGACACCGCCCGCAGCGCCATCGATCAGAGCCAGGCCATCATCAAGCTGCGGGAGCGATTCCGGGAACGGCTGAAGCAAGCGCACAAGGCCCTGACGCTGCTCGACGAGCTGTTCATCAACCCCTACACCACCATCTCCCGTGCGGCCGAACAACTTGGCGTGACCCCGCCAACTGCAAGCAAGACGGTCGCCTTGCTCGCCAAGGCCGGGATGCTTGAGGAAGTGACCGGGCGTGAATGGGGCAGGGTCTGGGTAGCCAAGCCCATCCTCAAGGCGGTCGAAAGCGCAGGACCGATCAAAGCAACGGAGGAAGCCGGCGGCGGAGCATAGGAACTCACGCTCGCCTTATTCTTGGCGCCCCGCGCCGACCCCCTTACCCGCCCCCCCAAGCACCTCTACATCCTTCGCCGCGGCAAAGCCGAGCACGACTCATACGGATCACCGCTTTCCCTCGCGCGGCAGGTAGTGGCAGGCACAGACGGAGCGGAGCAGTTCGGGGGTGAGTTGCTGCCAGGCTTCGGCGCCGGCGTCGAGCAGGTGCTGGTAGTCGTCGAAGACGCGGTTGGCCA
>JBGPGM010000223.1:0-4749 GCA_041483855.1 Phycisphaerae bacterium
CGCCAGCACCTCCACGCCGCGCCCGCCATCGATCGGCCGGACCACCGCCCCGCGGGCGAAGCCGGTGCCGGCGACGGCGGCCTCCAGGGCGGCCTGGGCGAGCGACGCCTCGTCGATAATCGAGTTGAGCCGCGCCGCACACTCCGTCAGCAGGCTCAGGCGCCAGCCGGCGGCGTGTTCGATCTCCTCGCGCGCCACGCGCTCGACCCGCTGGGCCGCCGCCCCCGCGTCGTCGATCGTGAGGGTGGACGCCACCGTGCCGCGCCCGAGCATCACGCGGAAGGCGCACGGGCCGAAGCGGACGAGGTCGGCGTCCACCAGGGCCGCCGGCTGGCGCGGCTGGAGGCGCACGCCGTTGACGGCCGTGCCCGCGGCCCCGCCCAGGTCCACGACGAACCACTCGCCGGCGCGGCGCATGAGGGTGGCGTGCCGGCGGGAAACAGCCTCGTGCATGAGGCAGAACTCGCAGTCCACCGCTCGCCCGACGGAGACGGGCCCCGCGCTGTCGGCCACCAGCGGCCCGCCGAATGCGCCGGTCACGGGGTAGAGCGTCAGCGATCCCACGTCACCGGCCATCGCGCCCCCGGGCGCCCGCGCGGTCCGATCCATGCCCCGCCCCCGCCGGCCCGTCGCGACCGGCCAGCGCGCTGGCCAGCGGCTCCATCACGCCCGACTTGATCCGCCGGTATGCCACGATGCTCGCGGGCAGGCTCAGCAGGTACGCCGCGGCCACGATGGACGCCAGGAGCCACGGGTCCTTGGTGAGCATGACGACGGCCAGGCCGACGACGACCATGAGCGGCACGGCGAGTCGCCGGTTGATCCGGATGCGCTTGAACGAGTACATCGGCTGGCGGCTGATCATGAGCCAGGAGACCAGGAAGGTGTAGGCCACCACGACCCACCCGGGGATCGGGATGTTGAAGGTTGGTGACACGTCGAGCATGACGGGGATGAGGACGGCCGCGGCCGCGGCGGGCATCGGCATGCCCACGAAGAAGTTGCCCATCGCGGGGTTGGTGCGGGGGCGTTGGGGGGCGGCGGTGAAGCGGGCCAGCCTCAGGGCGCTGCACAGGACGAACATGGTCAAGGCGCCCAGGCCGTAGGCGTCCTGGGTCTTGAGGATCCACTGGTGGAGGAGCATCGCCGGCGCGACGCCGAAGGCGAGGAAGTCGGCCAGCGAGTCGAAGACCGCCCCGAATCGCGTGGTGGCGCGGAGCAGGCGCGCGGTCCGGCCGTCGAGCGCGTCGAAGACCGCGGCCACGGCGAGGGCCGCCAGGGCATGGTCCCACGCGCCTCCCTTGAGCGAGAAATGGATCGAGGCCAAGCCGCTGCACAGCGAGACGGTGGTGAGGAGGTTGGGGACGATCTGGCGGATGGGAACGAAGCGCCGACGCGGGCGGGCCAGCCTGGGGGCTCCCAGCATGTCACGCCTCCTGGGGCACGGACGCCCCGGTTGCAGCCGCGCCGCGTGGCCGAGCCGGCGATGTCGGGGCCGGTCCCAGGTGGGCGACGATCGTTTCGCCCCCGACCATCCGCTGGCCCGGCCGCACGGCCGGTTCGACCCCCGCCGGCAGGTATACATCGACGCGTGAGCCGAAACGGATCAGCCCGATCCGCTCGCCGGGGAGCAGCCACCTGCCCGGCGCGACGGTGCAGACGATGCGCCGGGCGATCAGGCCGGCGATCTGGACCACCACCATGGCGCGCCCATCGGGCAGGTCCAGGGCAATCGAGCAGCGCTCGTTGTGCTCGCTGGCCTTGTCGAGCGAGGCGTTGAAGAAGCGCCCGGGCCGGTAGCGCACCGCCGTCACGCGCCCGCGCGCCGGCGAGCGGTTCACGTGGACGTTGAAGATGTTCATGAACACGCTCACGCGCGTCATGGCGTGCGAGTGGTCTCCATCGAGGCCGAGTTCCGCGGGCGGCAGGGCGGGCCCGACGAAAGACACGACGCCGTCGGCGGGGCTCACCACGACGCGGTCATCGGCGGGCAGCCGCCGGGTCGGGTCGCGGAAGAACCAGACGCTCCAGGCCGTCAGCAGCAGCCCCGCCCCGCCGAGGCCGTACCCGGCCGGCCCGACGAGCCACACCGCGGCGGCCGCGAGCGCCAGCGTTGCCGCGGCGAACGCGCCGACGATCACCCAGCCTTGTCGCGCCACGATGGGCATGGGCGCATCGGCGCGCGGGGCGGG
This sequence comes from Phycisphaerae bacterium, assembly GCA_041483855.1. Taxonomy (GTDB): domain Bacteria; phylum Planctomycetota; class Phycisphaerae; order Phycisphaerales; family UBA1924; genus JBGPGM01. Next base: position 2,193 of record JBGPGM010000223.1, read on the forward strand.
CGGGACGCGTGCAGGGGGTAGGGTCGAGGTGTCCATGGGTGCGTCGAGGAAGTTTAGCCGGCGCACGCGGTGCCCACGATGGCGCCGTGGCCCCGGCGCTGTGCCGGGGCCACGGGTAATCATCCCTGACGCGTTCACGAGTCCGTTGACATCACCAACCGAACACGATGTGGATCCCAAAGATGCCGCGGTCGCACACCGGCGGCGGGCAGCGCGGAGGAGGCGGACAGTAGACGACCGGCGGAGGGCAATACACCACCGGCGGCGGCGCACACACCACTGGCGGCGCACACACGACCGGTGGGGGCGCACACACCTCGCGCCGGGTGGGCGACAGTGTCAGCTCCCGCCCGCAATCATCCAGCCGCACGCGGTACGCCCCGCTCCGCCAGCACACGTCCGGCCCGTCGCGAGACTGGCGAACCCTGACCGCCAGTCCATCGCACCAGGCGTCGTACCCGGCGCACTCGAACGCATTGGCGATCTGCTCGCCTACCGGGCAGTTGGTGCGGATCACGAACTCGCGCCCGTTGATCGTCAGCGTCCCCGCCCACTCGGTGCACGGCGCGATGAAGACCGGGCCGACATAGGGATCGATCGGGCGCCCCGACGGGCGCAGAGCAACCTCCGCGTAGCCGTGCAGAGCCGTGTCGATGCCAACCGATCCGCCGTGCCGGAACTCGAACCCCGAGTCGCCGTCGGCGAAGGCGGGCGCCGCGACGGTGGCGCGCCGCGTTTCGACCGCGAACGATGGGGCCACGGCGATCCTGGGCTGCTGGGTTCTGGTTCTCGCCAGCGATTGCGCCTCGATCGCGGCGCGCTGGCGCTCCTGGGCCTCGACCCTGGCCTGATCCTGAGCGGTCCAGCGGTTGGCGGCGGGCTGCGACAGAAGGACCTGCTGGGTGGCGACCCGCGCCCGATTCTGATCCTTGGGCTTGTCCTTGCCGGGTCCGGCGCTGGCCGCGGCACAGAGTGCCAGGGCCGCGCCGGCCGCGGCGAGCATCCGGGTTGCGGGCCGTGTTCGGGTCTTGATTGCGTTCATGGTTGTCTCCCCAGTCTGGTGTGCCGGTCCCCGCCCGCCCTGGGGCACGCTGCTGGAGTCGATCGGCACACTCACCCAGGAACCGGCTGTTCAGGGGCGAGCCTGACAGGGGCCCAGGGCAGGCTTAGTGGCAGAGGGTATACCCTGGTTTCCGATCGGATCCCGAACGCTTGGACCGCTCGCCACCAAGTTTCGCGGATCATGTCAGGAAATGCGGCGCATGGCGGTTAGTTCAATTAGGAGAGGCCGCGTGCCTCGCTCTGGACCCTCCCCCCCGCCCCCCCGAGGCCCCCATGTCAACGCTCACCCAGCAGCACGCCACGCTGATCACCGCCCCGAACCCGGGCAAGCTCAGCGCCCTCGAAGCGGCGATGATGGACGGCTGCAACAGCCTGCACGAGGCGGTCGCGGCCGGCGATGACGAGCGCATCGCGAGCCTCCGCGCCGACCTTGAAGCCATGGTCGACCGCTACGAAGCGACCGAGGCCGAGGGCCACCCGCATCCGCGGTGGGCCGTCCCTCACCAGCGGGCGCTGTACCTGAGCGCCGCCGGCGATGCCGAGGGCGCGATCGTCTACGAGCAGATCGCGCTGGAGCACGCCGGCACGGCTCGCCAGCGCGAGATCAGCCTGGGCAACATCGCCGAGCGCTGCCTGCGCCTGGGGCGGTACGACGAGGCCGTGGAGTATTTCCTCCAGGCCCAGCAGGTCGCGCCCAACAGCACGCCGATCATGCTCACCGGCGCCCAGGCCCTGTACCACGCCGGCTTTGTCGCCGAAGCGAACAACATCTTCAAGGCCTTCCTGGGCATGCCGCACCTGCTCAAGCAGGGCACCGACCTGACCGCCTACCTGGACTACGAGACGCGCCTGCACGCCATGGCCGGCGACCTGCCCGCCCTGGCGTCCCTGCTGCGCCGGTGGGAGGAGGTGTCCTGTGGGTAAGACTTTCCCCGCTGCTCAGACTGTGGACCTGATCCAGGGCAGCCTCGGGCGCGCCCTGAACGACGCGGAGCAGGACCTCTTCTGGCGGCTGTACGCCCAGACGTGCGTGCCGCAGCTGGAGCGGGCCTGCCGCTCCTTCTCCCGCGCCCTGACCGACAACACGATGGCACCCGAGGACATGCTGGCGTGGATCGACGACCGGGTCTGGCGCATGCTCAAGGAGGCCGGCTGGCCGATCTTCCATGACCAGCCGACGGCGCAGGAGGCCGCGGCCCGCGTCGCGGCCAAGGCCCGCCTGCTGGGGCGCTGGGCGTACATGGCCCAGTCGCGCAAGCACTGGCGGTACCTGTCGCGCCAGCAGCGTTACATGACGGGGTTGAGCCGCACCGAGCGGTTGGCGGCGACCTCGTCGGCGCCGGCAGACTTCGAGCGGCAGGAAGAGGTGCAGCAGGACCTGGCGCGGCTCCGCGAGAAGGTCAGCGCCCGCACGCGGGCGAACCTGGCCGCGTCGTGGCCCGAGCGCGCCGACGCCCATCGCGTGGCCGTCGCCCTGGGGGCGACCAGCGCCAAG
>JBGPGM010000224.1:0-4724 GCA_041483855.1 Phycisphaerae bacterium
ATCTCGGCGATGGGCACGAACCTGCTGGTCCTCCGCCCCGGTCAGCGCGGCACCGGCGGAGTCATGTCCGGCACCCAGCAGAACCTGACGCTCGACGACGCCCAGGCTCTCGTCAAGACCATCGCCGGCCTCAAGCAGCTGGCCCCCGTGGTCAGCGGCAGCGCCCAGGTCAAGTACCTCAGCCACAACTCCCGCACGAGCGTGATGGGCGTGGGCGTGACCTACTTCCCCATCCGCGACTTCGTCGCCGAGCACGGCGCGCTCTTCACCGAGACGGACACCGACCGCATGGCGCGCGTCGCCGTCATCGGCCCCGTCACCGCCGACAACCTCTTCGGCGCCCAGGACCCCATCGGCCAGGCCATCAAGATCAACGGCATCAACTTCCGCGTCGTCGGCGTCCTCAAGAGCAAGGGCGACCAGGGCTACTTCAACCCCGACGACCAGGTGATCATCCCCTACACCACGGCGATGAAGCAGCTCTTCGGCCTGGACTACCTGCGCGAGATCGACATCCAGGCCGAGGACGGGGCCGACCTGTCCCGCGTGCAGGACGACGTGTCGACCCTTCTGCGCAAGCGCCACCGCGTCCAGGCCGGCATGCCCGACGACGTCAACATCCGCAACCAGGCCGACATCCTCGACGCCGCCCAGGGCGTCAGCCAGACCTTCACCATGCTCTTGGGCGGCATCGCCGGCATCTCCCTGCTCGTCGGCGGCATCGGCATCATGAACATCATGCTCGTCACCGTCACCGAGCGCACCCGCGAGATCGGCGTCCGCAAGGCCATCGGCGCCAAGGACCGCGACATCCTGCGCCAGTTCCTGCTCGAGGCCATCATCATGAGCGGCGTCGGCGGCCTGCTGGGCGCCGTCCTGGGCGTCGGCGGCGCCAAGCTCCTGCCCCTGATGACCCAGTTCACGACCGTGGTCCAGTTGCCCAGCGTCTTCCTGGCCCTGGGCTTCTCGGCCGGCGTGGGCGTTTTCTTCGGCTACTACCCCGCCACCCGCGCCGCCCGGCTGGACCCGATCGAGGCCCTCCGCTATGAGTGACCCGCGCGCCGCTCGTCCCGCCCGACGCTGGATCCTGCCCGCGCTGGCCGCCGCCCTCGCCCTGCCCGGCTGCGCCGTGGACCAATCCCGTGAGATCGCCCGGTACCGGCGCGAGCTCGACGGCGACAACCCTGCCGCGCTCGTCGAACTCGCCCCCGGCCAGCCACTCACCCTCGAACACGCCCTGCGGCTGGCCAACGCCCACAACGAGACCCTCGCCCAGCGCGGCGAGGACTACGTCCAGGCCCTCGTCGACAAGGCCCGCGCCGCCGCCGGCTTTCTCCCCACCGTCAGCCTCGGCCCCGCTTACTCCTACCAGCAGGCCGACTCCGGCGACGGCACGACCACTTCCCACGCCACCTCTGTCCCCATCCGTGGCTCGCTCAGCCTGCTGAACCTGCGCAACTTCTCCGAGGTCCAGCGTGCCGCGGCCACCGCCGAAGAACGCCGCCAACTCCTTCTCGACCTTCAGGCCACGGTCCTGCTCATCGTCGCCCAGACGTTCTACCAAGTCCTCAGGTCGGAGCAGACGATCGACGTCCTGCAGAACTCGCTGGCGCTCCAGGCCGAGCGCGTCCGCGACATGCAGGCCCGCCAGAACCTGGGGATCAACAAGCCCCTGGACCTGGCCCAGGCGTTGGCCAACGAATCCAACACCAAGGTGCAGCTCCTGCAGGCCCGCAGCGACACCCGCAACGCCCGCAGCACCCTCGCCTTCCTCATCCATGTCTCCGCCGTCGATGGGCCACTGGACGACCACTTCGATCCGTCCCCTCCCGCCGGCCGCCCGGACAACTACGAGCACCAAGCCGCCCAGGACCGGCGCGACCTGCTCGCCGCCAACGCCACGGTCCAGGCCGCGCGTCAGTCCGTCGAGTCCGCGGTGCGGCAGTACTACCCTTCCGTCAATCTAGACGTGAGCGCGACCCTGTACCGCGACCCGAGTCCTGGCTCCATCTGGGGCCTGACCATCTCCGGCCTCGTGCCCATCTTCTCCGCCGGCCTGATCCACGCCGATGTCCGCACCGCCTGGTCCCGCTTCCGCCAAGCCGTTCTCAGCCAGTCGCTCGTGCAGCGCCAGGTCCACGAGGACATACAGATCGCCTACGAGAACCTCACGGCCAGCCGCGACAAGCTCAAGGAGCTCGAAACCACCGTGGCCGCGGCCCAACGGGCCTTCGATCTGGCGGTCGCCTCGTACCGGCTCGGCGCGGCGTCGAACTTGGATCAACTCACCGCCCAAGACGCCTTGCTCAATGCGCGGCTCCAACAGACCAACGAACAGTTCAATCAGAAGATCTCCTACCTTTCGCTCCTGCGAGCAGCGGGCCGCTTCGGACAGCAAACACCTGCCGAACTTCAGGTAGTTCCGGCAATACTGGGTCCGATAAAACCCTAATATGAACCATATCAACTGTCGAGCCGAAAGCTTGAACCGTTCAAATTCCTATCAGATGAGTACTCTGGATGGGTTTGTACCCAGTCCATGAGCGTGACAGAACCATCCGATCCTCAGTATTGTGGTGACCTGTGCGGGGGGGTCGAACCCGTTGCCAGGCTCGTCCGGAACGCTTCGAAGCGCCCGGCGGCCTCTGGAGGGCTTCATGGCTAAGGCAGTTCGTGCCAAGCGAGCGGGAGGGCGGCGCGGCCCAGGCCGCCCCCGCAAGAAGAAGACGACGCGTCGGCGCCCCAAGCACTACGGGCGTGGGCCTGCCTTCGGCGTCCAGGCGCGCATCCGCAGCGTCTGCGCGGGCCGCACCTTCGACGAGATCAGCGCCGCCACCGGGGTGCACTGGGAAACGGTGCGCCGGCAGGTCCGTGGCATCTCCAAGCCCAGCACCGAGTTCATCACCTCTCTGTGCCTGGCCTTCGACGTCTCGGCGGACTGGCTGCTCTGCGGCTTGGGACGCAAGTCCCTGCGACGCTGAGCGGGCCGGCGACGGTCCGTGGATCACAGCGTGCGCGCCGTGCTCCGCAAGTGGGCGCGACCAGCCCGGGATCGCCTACCACACATCCGCCAACGTTGGTAGACTGCCGGCGGGGCGCTCCGGACTGCCCGCCAGCGCCAGCAAGGAGACGCCATCATGGCAACGCTCATCATGGGGTCGGGGCCACGTGAGGGGTACTACCCGCTCGGACAGCGCACCACCGTGATCGGGCGCGACGAGGCCCTGCCGATCCAGGTCCTGGACGATCGGGTGTCGCGCCGGCACGTCCAGATCCGCTACGACCCCGCGGACGCCTCCTACCACGTCCTGGACATGAAGAGCAGCAACGGCGTGTTCATTAACGGCCGGCGGATCTTCACCGACACCGTCCTGGTCGACGGCGACCAGATCCAGATCGGCGACACGAAACTCCTCTTCGCCGCGGCCGATTTCGACGACAAGGACATCGCCCTGGCCCATTTCAAGAAGGTCGGCGAACGCCGGCGCAGTACCCTCATGCAATGAAGCGCGTCCGTCATCGCCACTCACGGCAGCGGATCCATCCAGTGCACCACCACGTTCCGGTACGAGCGTGCCGAGCCGTCGAATGCGCCCGCCTGGAACCGCGACGCCGTGCCACCCGCGGTCCCCGAGCCGTGGAACCGCCCCAGCCGATGGGCCACGTGCTCCGGTTGGCGGAGATCCAGCACGCTGGCGCATCGCGTCGGCGGCGGGGCATCCCCGGCGATCGGCGTCACCGCGCCATCCATCAGCAGCGGAGTCTCGCTGGGGAGCTCGACCCGGTCCAGACGCAGGAATGCCGGATGATCGGGGTCGTCGTAGTTGTCCGGGTCGGCCCGGGTCACCGGCCAATCGCCGCCGCCCCCCGCTGGCAAGCCCGCGTGCCCGGTGGCGTTCATCGCGTAGGTGCGCGTCATCGGCTGGGCGTAGAACGCGCTGGCGGTCGGGCACACCAGCACGGACGCGGTCGAGTACATCTCCGCCGGCGTGGAACCCTCGCGCCCCGACGACGCCTGGACCACCAGCGCCCAGTTCGGGATTTCCGTGTACGGCTGGCCGATCGCCGGCCCGTAGCCACGGTAGTCGTTTGCGTAGGCCGCGCAGATCAACGCCGTGTGGCGCAGATTCGAGAGGCACACGCCGGCCCGTCCCGCCTGGCGTGCCGCGGCCAGCGCTGGTAGCAGGAGCGACACCAGCAGTGCGATCACGCCGATGCACACCAGCAGTTCAATGAGCGTGAAGGCCGCACGCGCTGCCCGCTGCCCCCCCCAGCGCCCCGCCGCGGCCGGGGCGATTGGCAGGAGCCCCGGGCAGAGGCTGTGCGACGCCGCTGGTCGGTCCTCCGCCATCGTTCCAGATCCGCCCAAGGCCATCGAGTCTCCATCACGGCCGCCGCACCCGGCCCCATCGTACTACGGTACACCCGGCCTGAAGCAGTGGGGGGGCCGACCTGGAGACCAGTCGATGCGTGCCCCCACGCGACCGTGGAATCCACGATGGCTGGGCGCCGCGGCACTGGCCGTCGTGGGGCTGCTGGCCGTTCGGGCGATCGCGCAGCCACCCCCCATCGCCGCACCGCCCGCCGCACCCGCGCCGGCGCCCCAGCACGACCCAATTGCCGAATACTGGATGGGAACCGTCCAGGTCCCCGACGCGGCGGTCGCGGAGATCACCCTCGTCGTCGTGTTCGTCCAGGACCCGAGCACCGGCGCCTGGTCGGCC
>JBGPGM010000225.1:0-4720 GCA_041483855.1 Phycisphaerae bacterium
CCAGGTGGTTGTCCTTGATGAGCACGGCGTCATCCAGGCCGAGGCGGTGGCTCATGCCGCCGCCGCAGCGGACGGCGTACTTCTCCAGCATGCGCAGGCCGGGTGTGGTCTTGCGCGTATCGAAAACCTTGGCCTTGACGGCTCCCGACGCGGCGGCCTCGACGAAGCGGGCGGTGAGCGTGGCGATCCCGGAGAGGCGACCCAGGAGGTTGAGCAGCGTGCGTTCGGCGGCCAGGATCTGCTGGAGCGGCCCGGCCAGCAGCGCCAGGACCGTCCCGGCGGCGACGGGCCGGCCGTCGGCGGCACGTCCGCTGTAGTCCACGTCCGGGGCGAACATTTGCAGGACGGTCGGCACGGTGCGCATGCCGGCGATAACGCCCGGGGCGCGGGCCACCACGGCCGCCTGGCCGGGCGCGGACTCGGCGATGCACGAACGACTGGTGATGTCCATGGGTTCGCCGCCCGCGCTGGCCAGGTCCTCGTCGCGGGCGATCTGGAGCAGGCGGCGCACCAGGCCGGTACGGGTCAGCTCCGCGTAGAGGGCCTCCAGGTCCATGGCGTTGAGGTCTTTCATACACCTGATCCTACCGGCGCCCGTTCATGGGGCTTGGGCCGGCGGGCGGGCGAGCAACGCCAGCGCTATTCTGTTCTCCCCGGCGGGGACGGGGCTTGGAGTGCATCATGGGTCTCCTGGACGGACGGATCGGGCTGGTCGTGGGGATCGCCAATGAGCGCTCGTACGCGTGGTACATCGCCAAGTCGCTCGTCGAGCACGGGGCCACCTGCGCATTCAGCCACCTGCCGGGCGAGAAGAACGAGCGGCGCACGCGCCGATCGCTCGACGCCATGGGCGTGACGAACCCCTGGCTGGTTCAACTCGACGCCGGCAGCGATGCGGACCTGGACGCGGCATTCGCCAAGTACGCCGAGTCGTTCGACCGCATGCACTTCCTGGTGCATTCGATCGCGTTTGCGGACCGCGAGTGGCTCAGCCGTGGCAGGTTCACCGGCACGCCGCGGCAGGCGTACCTGGGCGCGATCGACATCTCGGCGTACACGCTGGTGGCGATGGCCAGCCGAGCCAGGGAGATGATGGCCCACTCGGGGGGCGGGTCGATCATGGCGATGTCGTACTACGGCGGGCAGAAGGTGGTGCCGGGGTACAACGTCATGGGCGTGGCCAAGGCGGCGCTGGAGTGCTCGGCGCGCTACCTGGCGTGGGAACTCGGAGAGCAGAAGATCCGCGTGAACATCATCTCCGGCGGGTACCTGCGGACGCTGGCATCCTCGGCGGTGCAGGGGACGGATGACTTTGCGGAACTGTCCGCCCAGCGGTCGCCGCTGAAGCGCGCCGTGGAGGGCGAGGACGTGGGGCGCACGGCGGTGTACCTGGCCAGCGACCTGTCCAGCGGCGTCACCGGGGAGACCATCTACGTGGACTGCGGGGTGAACATTCTGGGACTGTGAGGGGCAGGGGACGCGGGCGAACTGGGGGCGCGGCCCGGGCGGGGGATGGTCATAACGCGGCGTCGGCGGCGCAGGGGCGGATGTGTTGAAGGGCCGAAGCCGCGGTGGCCGATAGCGCGCGCATGAGCATCCTGGGCACCAACCTGGCTCAGTCGGTCGCGGGGCTCAACCAGGCCGAGCGCACGGCCGTGAGCGAGGCGGACCGCAAGCGGACCGCCAAGCCCCTGGAGCCCAAGCGCGTACATGACGAGGTGATGCTGGCCGATGCGGTCGATGCGGTGCGGAACCTCAAGGGCAACGACCAGGAGGAGACGCAGGAGGACCGTCGCGCGCACGACGGTTATGGGACAGCGCCCCGCGGCAAGGCCGACGGCGCGGAGCATCCGCACATCGACGTCCAGGGATGAACTCGCCCGCGGGGGGGTGCGCCGGCGCCGCAGCGCGAACGGCCCGAACGTGCCCGATCGCTCACGCGGCGGCGCTGTATCGCGGGATGGGCCTGTGGCCGAAGGCGCGGTCCATCTCGAAGATGACCCGCTTGAGAAGACAGTGGTCCTGGTCGCGCCCGATGAGCCAGCCCGCGTATCGGAGTTCATCCATCAGGTCGTCGCGCAGGTAGGGCAGGCTGTCGGCGTTGGCCGTGGACCACAGCAGGCAGATGCCCGCGGCGACGCGGCCCAGCGTGAGCGGCCCGCCCACGCCATGCTCGATCTCGGACATCACAAACGCCAACGGGTCGATCGTGCACTCCCCCCCCCTCTGCTCCGATCCACGCAGCATCCGCTGGGCACGCAGCACCGCCTCCAGGCCCGCCTCATCGGCATAGGCGGCGAAGCTGGCCGCGGCAAGGCGCAGCGCGGACTCGGGCTCCTCGGCGATGAAGGCGTCGGCGGTCTCGATGGCGCGGAGGCGCTCGTCGGCCGACAGGTCGCCCTCCCAGCACGTCAGCCAGGCGCCGGCAGCCCGCGCGGCGGCGCGGCAGGCGGATGACCGGGCGCCGCCGCCGTCCGACCAGTCATGCCGGAGGGCCGCAACCAGGCCGAGCACGCACCGCTCGACCGGTCCGCCGCGGCGGTCGGAGTCGATGATCGGGCCGGCGCCGAAGAAACGGCTTCGCAGGCTGACCCGGGCCGGGCTGCGCCCGAGGAGCGCCGCGGTCTCGGCAAGGCGGGCCAGGAGGCGGGCGTCGCGCTCGCGCTCCGGGTCGCAGCCGCGCAGCGTGATCCGTGCGGTGTCCACGCGCGGGGGGAAGACGGTGGCGTAGTTCAGGGGCGGGCGGCGCGACCAGTCGTGCCAGGCGGCGGGGCGGTCGTCGTGCTCGGGGACGAGGATCACGGGCTCGCCGGCATCCGGGCCGGAAGCACCCAGGCGGACGATGGCGTCCACGCCGGCGGAGACGGCATCGCGTTCATCTTCGTGCCCGGGGGAGACACGGAGCCACTCGACCGGTAGACCGCTGCACGTCTCACTGGCGGCCAGGCGCGCCAAGGTCGCGGCCAACGGCCCGGGCAGATCGAGGCCGATGCGGAGGCGCGGGCTCGGAGCGCCGTGCTGAGTCAGCCAGTCGCCGGCTTTTTCGGCCACGCGGCCGAAGCGCCGGGCCGGCAGGCCGGCCAGTTCGAAGATGGTGGCGACTGCTCCTTGGACGGACAGGCGCGGCAGGCGCAGACGGAGGTCGAAGGCCCGGCGCGGCGAGCCGAGCAAGGCGAGCGGACCTTGTCCACCATCGCGCCTCTGCCAGAGCAGGAGCGTTGCCAAGCCGGCTCCGATCAGCCAGAGGCCCACCGGCACACCCAGCAAGAGCGAGCCCAACCACCGGGCCCCGAGCCAGTAGCCGGTGGCGACCAACGCACAGGCGCACAGGACGCACGACGTCCGCGGGCCGAGGAGGTGCGGATACTCCCCTCCCCCGCAAGCGCTGCGGGCCGGCCCTGACGAGAACTGATCCTGCATGGCCGGATCAATCGGCCGAAGCCCCCGGGACCGTGAGCGTGACGCGGGCTCGGCGCACGGCTGGGCGTGCGCCGGGACCGGTCGTGCGGGGGATGGGATTCTCGGACGCGCCCGGACCGCCCGGCACGCCGACGAGCCGTCTCAGCCGATGGGCATGCCGGGGATGGGTGGGCCGGGCTCGCGCCCGGGCTTGGGCGGCTGAGCCATCTGAGAGGCCACGGCCTTGGAGATCTCGACGAAGCGCAGCCGCAGTTCGTGGAGGGCCTGGGTCAGGTCCTGGGCCTCGTCGGGCGTGAGGTTGCCCTTGGTCTTCTGCTCCAGAACGCCCAGCAGGTCGATGTGGAAGCGGGCGTGCTCCAGGGACACATAGGCCCGGCCGGTCTCGGGGTCCGGGAACCCACCGAGGTACATCAGGGCCTGGGTGACCAGCGTGCCCACCAGAGACGTAAAGTCGGCCGGGGGCATCGTGGGACGCCCCTTGCCGCTGGCCCCCCCCGCTCCCGCTCCCGTCGCTGCACCGGAAGGTCCCCCGGTGCCTGTCGCGCCGGCGGCCCTGGGCTTGTCCGCGGTCTTCCTCTCCGCGGCGGCCAGGCGCTCCTTCTCCGCCTGGGCCTGAGACTTCCAATCGCTGTCCACGATAATCTTGGGGTGATTGGTAGGGTTGGTCGGGTCGGCCATCGTGCCCTCGGTCTGTGAAGAATCGCGGCAACTATAGGCGATATGCTGCACGGCCCGGGCGGACCTACTACCGTGTACGGTGCCTTGGGTGGGGCTTTGGAGCCGAGCATGCCTGAGTTGACCCGAGCCGCTGTGAGCAGGCGCTGGCTGAGCATGGGCCTGGGCGCCGGCGCGGCGTTGGTGATCGGGTTGGGCGGCTGCAAGGGGAGCGGCCCTGGGAAGGCGTCGGGCCGGTTGGGAGCGGATGACTTTCGGGGCCCCCCGGCGGCGACGGCGCCGGAAGGGGGCACGCCAGGAAACGGTGAAGGCGCGATCGGCGCGCCGCGGCTCGCCGCGGCACCGAAGGTCGTCGCGGCGAGCCCGTCGGACGTCGTCGTGCTTGACGTGGCGGTGACGCCCGGCCCGCCGGCGAACGTCGCGCCGGATCCGAAGATGGTGGACCAGCCGGTGATGCTCGATGCGCTGGTGGGGCAGATCAACGGGCGCCCGGTGTACGCGTCGGAGTTTCTGTCGCCGCTGGACGGGCGCCTGGCGGGCATGGTCAAGGAACTCAACAACGATGCGGAATGGCGGCGCAGGGCGACGAAGATCATCTACGACGAGTTGCTGCGCCAGATCCGCG
>JBGPGM010000226.1:0-4687 GCA_041483855.1 Phycisphaerae bacterium
AAACGGTCCCTGGTGGGTGGGGCGTCGAGGCCCCGTGCTCGCCCGCTGTCCGGCATCTCCATATCGGCGCGAGCGGAGCGCGCCACAAGCCGGATGCCGCAAACTCGGGCGACTACCGAGCACCCAAGGCGGCAAGGCCGGTCAGAGAACTCCTCAGAGTTGTGTGCCCAGCGGCTGGCCGCGAGTCCCCCGCGGCACCCTGCCCTTCGGCCGCCGATAACGCGACGGCAAGCGACCCTTCATGCGCCGCCGAGGGCGATCCAATCCACGGGAAGGCACGCGCCTCCGCCCCCGCCAGCGCGATCAGCCGTTCCCGGCCCACGCTCGCTCCCTACCCCGGCCCCATCACCCGCCGCACCATCCAGAACACCGCGATCGCCGCGATGACCAGCGACAGCGGGATCGCCACGCGATGGCGGTACCACGGCTTGTCGCGCCACCACCCCAGGACCAGGAACGCCCCCGCCAGTACCGCCAGGTGCCCACCCTCGATGCCGACCGTGAACGCCGCCAGGCTCGGCACCAACTGCCCCGCCGGGAAGCCGGCCTCGTTGAACGCCGTCGCCACGCCCATCCCGTGGACCAGCCCGAAGACGAACGCCACCGCCGGCCGCCACGCGTGCACCTTCGTCGTCAGCAGGTTCTCGACCCCGACGAACGCGATCGACGCGGCGATCGTCGGTTCGATGATCCGGCTCGACAACCCCACGATGTGCAGCGTCGTGAGCGTGAGCGTGATGGTGTGCGCGACCGTGAACGCCGTGATCTGCCACAGCACCGGCTTGAACCGAGGGCTCAGCAGGAACAGCCCCAGCACGAACAGCGCGTGGTCCGGCCCTTCTGGAACGATGTGCCCGAAGCCGAACTTGATATACCGCCAGGCCAGCCCCAGCGTGCCCACCGGGTTCGTCGTTCCGCCCGCCATGCGCACGTCGATCTCCGGTGCTGTTTCGCCCGGGGCCAGCGGCAGGTAGACCGGCTCGACGCCCGGCCGGTCCACCGACAGGATCACCTCGCCCAGCACCGCCGGGAACTTCAGCGATATCACGCTGGCCCCCGCCGGCAGCGTCGCCCTGACGACGAACTCCAGCTTGCACGGCAACTGCCGTGCCGGGTTCTCCGCCTTCCATCGCCGCACCGCTTCCAGGTCGGGCGCCCGAACCAGCTCCACGGCCAGCGGTGTGCCGTCCGCCGCGAGCCGGAACCCCGAGGCGAATCGGTCGCGCCCGTCGGCCAGCGCCTCGGCCAGGTCCTGCGCCGGGCCGTCCAGCAGGCTGTACATCTGCGGGTCGCTGATGCGCGCCGGCGTGTCGTTGAGCGCGTACGCCAGCCCGTCGTGCACGAGCGTCACCTCGACGCGCCGGTCCGGCGTCACCTTGACGATCGCGACGGCGGAGACCGCCGGGTGGCCCCACGCGGCCGCCGCCGCCGCAAGCAGCGCCGCCGAGCACGTGATCAGTTGGCGCCACCGCCGCTCCATGCCGGCTCCAACCCGGGCCTCCGCGGGCGCTATTTCGGGGCCGCACTGTTCAGCGCCGAGAGAGCCTCCTCGCTCAGGGCCGTCCCCCAGATCGTCAGCCCGCGGAGGTCGCCGTTGAACTGGTACCGCGCGTCCCACGGATCCTTCGGCGCAATGTTGACCACGTTCTCATCGTCCGCCAGCGTCACCGCCCCGTCGCTGATTTTCCTGGCGTTCTTGTACAGCCGCAGCACCGCCCCGTCGTACGTCGCCGTCAGCATCTGCCATCGCCCCACGTCCAGCGGCACGCGCCCCTCGACATCCTGGTTGCGGCTCCAGAAGTGCACGCCGTTGGCGAACTTGCACAGGTACCGCCCGACGCCGTCCGCCGAGTCCTCGCACCGCCCGAACCCCGCGAACACCGTGTGGTTCGGCGGCTGCCGCTCCGTCCGCACGAACACGTTGACGGTCCACGCGTCCTTCGCCCTGACCGGCAGCCCCGGCACGGGGCGGACCGCCGTGCCCATCTGTTCGCGATTGATCTCCTCCAGGCTGTACACCGGCCCCTGCGCGCTGAACTCCAGCGCGACCGGCGTCATCGTGTTGCGCGCCGGCGAGGCGTCCGCGACCCCGGTGACCTTCAGTTGGTACGGCTGCTTCGCCTCCAGCCCCTTGGCCAGCGTGAGCGCCACGCCCCGCCGGTCGGTCCGCAGCGCCGCGCTCTTGATCGCCGCCCCGGGCTCGATCGTGTAGTGCAACGGATCCGCCGCGGACTCGTCCAGCGGCTCGGAGAACTCCACCAGCACGTCGGAAGCCCCGAGCATGGCCACGATGCCCTTGATGCTCGGCGCTGTGCGGTCGTCCACCTGCACCTTCGCGGACGCCACGTACCCCGCGTTCCCCTTCCGGTCGATGAGGGCCACCTTGACCGTCGCCGGCGCGCTCAGGGTGATCGGGCCGTCGTACGTCGGCGACTTGGCCGTCGGGTCCGTCCCGTCCAGCGTGTACCGGAACCCGCCGCTGCGCCAATACAGCCCGGGCTCGATCCGCACCTGCGTCGCGTCGGTGAACGGCCCAGCGCCCGCCACGATCCGCGCCCCATCCTGGACGTGGTCCGCCAGCGTGTCGTACAGCGGCCCCGCAGCCTCGGCCCGCGCCGGCCCCGCCTTGGCCGCGCTCGCCGCGAACACCTTGATCCGCGGATCGTCCGGCAGGCGCACCGCCTTGGCCCCCGCCGGTAGGTCGATCGCGTACTTGAACAGGTAGCAGTAGTCGTAGTACGTGTCACCCGCGGGCGTGTGGTAGTGCGAGCAGTACCACGCCACCGGGTCGCGCTTGACGTACCCCGGCTCCAGCCCCGCGATGTCGTTCGTCCAACTGAACGCCGAGTCAGGCACATCCCCCCGCCACAGCCGGTGATCCCATTGCCCGATGAACCCCGTCCACGCCTGCACACTCCATGGGACCTGCGTCCCGTCCACGTCGATCATCGCCTCCGCGTCCTGGCTCGCCGCTGCCAGCAGGTACAGCCGGTCGTATCCCCCGGCAGGCACCTTGATCTCCTGCCCGCGGCACGCCAGCGCGTTCTTCTGCCCATCCGCCGTCGGGCCCAGATCAAACTGCACACCCTCGGCCACGATCGCACGCGGCAGCTGCTCGGCCGGCAGACTCCCGCCCCGCTCGTCGAACGCCCCGTCGGCCCGATTCGCGTTCGTGCTGATCGCGTCAGTGTCGAAAGGCAGGCTGAGCGCCACGCACTCCGGCGAACGCTTGTCCGTCTGTCCGGGAGTCGGACCCAGGTTCAGAGCAAAGGCCCTCAACCCGAACCCGTGGAAGTCCGTGACCAGTTCACCCCCCTGCACGGTCGCCTTTCCGATCTCCCGCTCCTGCCCGTCCACTTCCCGCGCTGAGACGATCGGCCTGGCGAACGCGACCTTGACGCTCCTGGCCGTCGCTCCCGTCAACTCGCGCAGCCGCACCACCACCTCGTCGCTGTCCTCCGCTTTCTTGACCGCCGTGACCATCACGCCCGGGTTGTCCACGTGGAGCAGCGAGAACGACTTGCCCAGCGCCCCGGCGTGCGCTGTAGACCGGAACGTGATCAGCGGCTGATTCAGCCGCGACGCCTGGCCCGGCGTCAGCGACTGCTTCCAGTCCCCCCCGTGCCCGTACAGCGCGTACACGAAGTGGTGCCGCCCCAGGTCCTGGCTCCCCTGGTCCTGGTACCCGCCGCGCGTCCCCGGCGTGTAGAGGAGCGTCAGCCGCACCGTGTGATCGTCTGGCTTGTCGGACGCGTACTTGCTGTCGCACATGACCGAGGCGCCGTAATCCCCCTTGGCGTCCGTGAGGTCGAACCACTGGTGGAACGCGTACTCGAACTGCTTGGCGTGGCTGTTGGGCCGCTCGATTACGCCCGCCTGGATGTCATACGTCGCCTCCGGGTTGCTCACGGTGAGCGGGAACGCCGCCCGCAGGCTCCGCTCCCGCGTATTCCACTGAACGTCCGTGTCGAACTCCACCCTCGCCGCGGCCCCGCCCGCGCCCAGCCGGATCCGCTGCGTGAATGTCGATCCCTCCGCGTGACGCGTCACCTCGACGGCCACCCGCGCCGGTCCCTGCTCGACGATCCTGAACGCCGCCGGCCCGCCCACGTACCCCTTGGCCGGACGCACCCGGTCCTCCCAGTCCTGGTTCCACGCGGGCCAGTTCGCTGGATTCTCGTAGTGCAGCCCCAGCCGCGCCGGCGCCGACAGCACCTCGCGGTTGGCCTGCTTGTCATGGATCGACGCGACATCGCCGTCGTCGTTCAGTTTGACGATGTAGTTCTCGTTCTCCAGTTGCCGCTCCGACACCTTCAGAGACGACGCCCCGGCCGCCGGCGCCGCGTCAGTCAGTTCCAGGTCGTACGCCGCGAACCCCACCGGCGGCGCCTTGGCCAGGAACGCCACGTGGACGGTCCCGCCCGCAACACCCAGGACCTGCGCAGGAACAACGCTGCCATCCGGCGCCGTCACCTTTACTCCCTTGGCCGCCGTCGCGCCCGCCGGCAGCTGAGCCTCCACGACATCCTCCCGTTCCGCCGACAGCGGGTTGTACACGACGATCGACGTTCCCTTCCCCTGCGTATCCAGCCCCGCGATCACCGACCCCGCCGAGTCCTCCAGCACCGCCGCGAACCGGTTCGACGCCAGGATCTCGTCATTCCACGAGAAGTCGTACGCCCTGGGC
>JBGPGM010000227.1:0-4680 GCA_041483855.1 Phycisphaerae bacterium
CGGAGGATGCCCACCCGGACCACCGGGCGGTGACCCGCATCGCCGAGGATGCTCGCTTCGACGCCAAACTCACCAAGGTGTCGATGCCGGGGGACCAGGGTCGGCCGCCGATCTACCCGCGCTGGCTGTTCTACTACTACGCCACGCACCTGCGGATCGTGCCCGACCCGTCGTTCCTGGTGGACATCACCGGCTTCGAGCAGGCCAAGCGCACCGCGATCCTCGCCTACAGGTCCCAGTTCATCGACAACCCGAGCAACCGCGCCGTGCCGGAGTGGGTCGGCGCGGCCGGCGCATACCTCGGCTCGCGCATCGGCACGGCGGCCGCGGAGCCGTTCTTCGCCAGGGAGCCGCTCGGGCTCTCATCGCTCGAGGGCGTAATCATCTGAAGAGAACCGTCCGGCGATGCCCGGCGCGCGGGCTAGACTGACGCGAACCTTGCGGATGAAAGGGCGCAGACGTGAACCCCACCGCCGAACTGATCCAGCCCGAGGTCGCCGAACTCATCCGCGAGGGGCGGTACAGCGAGCTGCGCGAGGCGCTGCACGCCATCCCGCCGGCGGACGTGGCCGACGTCTGCACGGTGCTGGGGCCGGCCGAGGCGGCGGTCGCGTTCCGCTTCCTGCCCCGCGACGACGCCGGGCGGGTCTTCTCCTACCTGTCGCCCGAGACGCAGCAGACGCTGATCAAGGAGCTGGGGGCGCAGGGGGCGGTGCGGATCGTCGAGGGAATGGACCCTGACGACCGGGTGCGCCTGCTGGACGAACTGCCGCACGAGGTGGCGCAGCGGATCATCGCCTCGCTCAACCCCGAGGACCGCCGGCAGACGCAGGCGATCCTGGGGTATCCGGCCCGAAGCGTCGGGCGGCTGATGACGCCCGACTACATCAGCCTGCGTCCGGAGTGGACCATCGCGCAGGCGCTGGAGCACATCCGGCGGCACGGACGCGACGCCGAGACCATCAACGTCGTCTACGTCGTGGACGACCAGGGCATCCTCATCGACGACCTGCGCATCCGCCAGATCCTGCTGGCGGACCCCGCGGCCTCGGTCGAATCGATCATGAACCGCAACTTCGTCTCCCTGCGGGCCGACCAGGACCAGGAGGAGGCGGTCCGCCTGATGCTGCGCTACGACCGCGTCGCCCTGCCGGTGGTGGACTCCCGCGGGGCGCTGATCGGGATCGTCACGCACGACGACGTGGCGGACGTGGCCGTGCAGGAAGTCACCGAGGACATCCAGAAGATGGGCGGCATGGAGGCCCTGGACGAGCCCTATTCGACGATCTCGATGTGGCGGCTGGTGGAGAAGCGCGGCAAGTGGCTGGCCGCGCTCTTCCTGGGCGAACTGCTCACGGCCTCCGCGATGACGCACTACCAGGCCGAGATCGAGAAGGCGGCGGTGGTGGCGCTCTTCCTGCCGCTGATCATCTCCAGCGGGGGCAACAGCGGCTCGCAGGCGTCCACCCTGATCATCCGGGCCATGGCGCTGGGGGAGATCGGGCTCAAGGACTGGTGGCGCGTCCTCCGACGGGAACTGACGTGCGGGCTGGTCCTGGGGGCGTTCCTGGGGGTGATCGGCCTGATCCGGATCCACGCGTGGCAATGGCTTGGCTTCGCCAACTATGACAGCAACGCCGGGTACGTCTCGGAGGGCCACCCCATCTACCACATCCCGGGCGTGTACCACCGGATCGGCCTCTCGGTCGGCGTGGCACTGATCGGCGTGGTGCTGTGGGGTACCTTGTGCGGGGCGATGCTGCCGTTCGCGCTGCGGAAACTGCGCCTGGACCCGGCGACCATCTCGGCGCCGCTGGTGGCCACCCTGGTGGACGTTACGGGGCTCGTCATCTACTTCTCGACCGCGATGGTCATCCTGCGCGGGACCGTGCTGTAGACATCGCTACGGCGCCTGCACCTCGCCGCCGTGGTAGTCGACACCCTTGAGGCCCGCCCGTGTGCATTGGTAGTGCCCGATGACAATCTCGGCGACCATGCCGTTCTTGCAGGGCGATTCGTAGCCCAGGTCCGGCCGGTAGGTGAACCGGCACGGGTTCGGGTTCGTCGGTGCGTTAGGGCTGAAGCCGGGATTCGAGTCCCCCGTCTTGCGGTCCACGACGGACGTGTCGAAGTGCAGCAACGGCTGGATCCCCTCGGGGTACGCGTAGAACAGTTGCCGGCGGCTCAGGTGCCGCTGCTGCTGGTCGTACATGGCGACCTTGTTGCTGGGGTACTCCACCGAGGTGAGCCGGCGCGTGCCCAGCGGCAGGTCGCCCACGTAGTAGTAGTGGTGGTCTTCGGCGGTGTGCTGCACGGTCTGGTGCGGCACCCCGTTCCAGTTGACCGCGTGGTCAAACGAAAAACCGGCGCTGGCCAGGAAATACGTGGAGGAGTACGGCCATCGCTTGTTGGCGTTGTCCACCGTGGGGAAGTTCGGCCGCTCCCGCAGCGCAAAGTACGCCGCGCCCTGATCGAACGGGCCCAGGGCCCCGGCCTCCTGCCACTCCAGCCGCAGACGGTCCTCGGGGCAGGCGACCATCACCTCGGGCAGGCGCTGCTGGAGGTAGTCGTTGAGCACCAGGTGGCTGTAAAGCATGTGCGGGATCCACCCCGTGATCCGCGCGATGTCCGGGCGCTGCCCGCGCTGGCGGAGGATGTCTACGGCCTGGTCCGCGGCCGCCTGGTTGTAGGTGCGCCCCGGGTCGTTCAGGTCCGGGTCGGGGCTGAGTTGGTCCGCAGGCCGCCAGGAGAACGAGAAGATGCGGTCACGGGAATCGGTCGAATAGCTGCTCATCGCGATGCCGAACTGCTTGAGGTTCGACGCGCAGATGACCTTGCGGGCCAGCCTCCTGGCCTGGCCCAACCCGGGCAGCAGAATCGCGATCAGCAGCGCGATCACCGCGACAACCATGAGCAGTTCGATCAATGTGAACGCGCGGCCACTTCCTCGAACGGTCGTCGAAGTCATCTTCGTACCTCCCTGGCTGGGTCGCAGAACGCGCCAGCCATTCGCAAGCGGGAACCCGCGAACAGGGATCTGCCAGAAGGCTACCGGCACGCCGTGGGGACGTCAAGGGCGAACCGACCTGGATCAGGAGCCAATCTCGACCCACCGTGGCGTCGAGCTGGCCGTCGCAGACCGGCGCAATCCGCGCCCTACGCCGCTTCCGCCAGCACTCCCGCCCGCCCCGGCTCGCCGGACGTCGACGGCATGTCCGCCTCCGTGTACTGCTCGCCAAATCGGAACAGCCGGAACGAGTTGGCCAGCACGAACACGTCACCCACCACGTGGTAGAAACCCGCCGAGATCAGCGCCAGCGGCCCGAACCACGCCTCCAGCCGCCCCGTCGCCGCCGCCGACAGGCCGATCAGCGCAATCACAATCGACGCGGCGATGTTCTGCGCCACGATGACGCGCGTCCGCCGGCCCAGTTCAATCAGGAACGGCACGCGCATCAGGTCGTCGTTCATCAACGCCACCCCCGCCGAGTTCGTCGCGATGTCGCTGCCGCCCAGCCCCATGGCCACGCCCACGTCCGCCGCGGCCAGCGAGGGGCCGTCGTTGATGCCGTCGCCGACCATCATGACGCGCCGGCCGGCGCGGGTCATGGCGTCGATCTGCTCGTGCTTTTCCTCGGGGTGGCACTCGGCCTCGATCGTGTCCACGCCCACGGTGCGCCCGACCCGTTCGGCGACGCTCAGGCGGTCGCCCGTCATGATCGTGATGCGGCGGACTCCCAGCTCACGCAGGCGCGACACGACGGCCTTGGTATTGGGGCGCACCTTGTCGTCCAGCCCGACCACGCCCAGGTACCTCCCGTCGCGCACCACGTGAACGCCCGTCATCCCCTCGATCCGCGCCTCCACCTGGCGGATCTCGTCTTTAATCTTGGGGAACTGCTCGATCAGCCAACTGGCGCGCCCGACGAACACCTCGCCGATGCTGGTGCGCGCCCTGATCCCGCGCCCGTGGATCTCCTCGTAGTCGTTCGTCCCATCGGGCTTGATCCGGGCCGCCTCGGCGGTCTGCAGGATCGAGCGGGCCAACGGGTGGTTCGAGTGCTGCTCCCCGTTGACCGCCGCCTGCAATAGGTCCGCCCCGTCCATGCCGGGGGCCGGGGCCAGACGCGACACGGCGAACCGGCCTGTCGTCAATGTGCCGGTCTTGTCCAGGACGACGGTGTCCACGCCGGCCGCGGCCTCCAGGTAGTTCGTCTTCTTGATCAGGATCCCCAGGCGGGCCGCGGCGGCGAACGCCGCGACCATCGCCGTCGGGCTGGCCAGCAGCAGCGCCGAGGGGCAGGCGACAACCAGCACGGTGATGGCGGTCTCCACGGCCTTGGGCTCGCCGCGGTTGATGAACCAGACGAGGAACGCGACGGACAGGGCGACGGGGACGAAGAAGCGCGCGACCTGTTCGATGAGCAGTTGGCGCGGGGTCTTGCTCTGCTCGGCCTCGCGGATCAGCTGGCTGACACGCCCGATCGTCGTGTCCTGGCCCACCTGCGTGGCCCGGATGTCGATCGCCCCCGACAGGTTCGTTGTGCCCGCGTAGACCGGCTCGCCGGGGGCGACCTCGTGGGGCGCGGCCTCGCCGGTCAGGCTCGCCTGGTTGATCGTCGAACGCCCGGTCACGACCAGGCCGTCCACGGGCAGGTTCTCGCCGGGGCGCACCCGCAC
>JBGPGM010000228.1:0-4657 GCA_041483855.1 Phycisphaerae bacterium
ACTCCGCCGAGAATCTGGCCCAGGCCGGTGATGGCGCCGTTGGACCAGATGACGGCCGTGGTCGATGACGGGGGGGAGTCGCCGGGCGCGGCGCCGACGACGACGCCGGACGCGTTGACATCGACTGCGACGATGCCGGTGATCTCCATCGGCCCGCCGTCGGAGGTCCAGATGATGCTGTGGTCGGGTTGGCCGGGGACAGTGGCGATGACGGTCTGGGACTCGTTCATCCGCACGGGGACACCGTCGAAGAGATAGGTGAGCGTTTCGTGGTCGAGCAGCCAGACGGTGGGGGTGGTTGAGTCGCGCAGGCGCTCGACGAGGACCAGGCCGCTGTCGGTCAGGTCCACGGCGCGCAGACCGGTGAATGTGCCGTCCGGGCCGGTGATGTGGACGATCAGGTCGGACAGTTCGGTGCGCACGCCGTCGTGCCAGAGGAAGGGCGAGTTGCCGGCGGCGTCGCGGGCGCCGAGCACGGTGTGCAAATCGTTCACGTCGATGACGCGGTCGCCGCCCATGAAGCCCCGCTTGGCGGGAAGCCGGAAGAGTTGGCCGTTGAGGATCAGGAATCCCTCGGGGCCGGCGGTGCCCCAGATGTCACCCTCGTCGTTGATGCCGTCGGGCAGCAGGCCCGCGGCGGGGGCACCGGAGAAGACGTACATGCGTCCGCGGTCGTTGCGGGCCGGGTTGGAGTCCTGGGTGGCCGCGAAGATGAAGTCGGCGAAGCCGTCGTGGTTGACGTCGCCGGCGGAGGCCACGGACGTGCCGATGCGGTCGGCGCCGACCAGATCGCTGTCGCCGGCGATGAAGGCGTGGAGGACAGATCCATCGGCGCCGGAGTAGACGATGGCCGCGGCACGGGGGCTGGCGGCGGGGGCGCCGACGAGCAGGTCGGCGTGCCCGTCGAAGTTGGCGTCGCCTGCGCCTGCGACGCTGGCGCCGAGGTTGGCGTGCGGGCGGTCGCCGTTGAAAGTGAGCAGGACGGAGCCGTCGGCTCCGGAGAAGACGACGGCGCGTCCGGCGGCCGGGGCGGTGTGGCGCAGATCACCGTCGGAGAATGGCGCGCCGACGATGAAATCGGGCGTGCCGTCGGCGTTGACATCGCCGGAACCGGCGACGGCGAAGCCGAAGCCGTCGCGGTCCTGCGAGCCGGTGAAAGTGAAGAGCACGTCGTGGGTCTGGCCGGAGAAGACGATGGCTCGGCCGGGCGCCTGGAAGTTCCCGCCCGCGGACCCGGGCGCGCCGACGATCACATCGGCGAAGCCGTCGCCGTCGGCGTCTGCCGCGCCGCCGACGGCGTAGCCGAGATGGTCGCCGTCGCTGGAGCCCGTCCACGACGCCAGCAGGGAGCCGTCGGCGCCAGAGTAGACGAAGGCCGCGCCGCGTTCCCGGCCGCCGGCATCCGATCCTGGCGCCCCGACGACGACGTCGGGGACACCGTCGTGGTTAAAGTCGCCGGCCGCGCCGACGCTGGCGCCGAGGCGGTCGCCGGCGGCGCTGCCGGTGAACATGTGGAGGATGGAGCCGTCGGCGCCGGAGTAGAGGTAGGCGCGGCCGAACTGGCCCGGCGGGTGGGTCCCGTCGGGGTCGAATCGCGGCGAGCCGACGAGCAGGTCGGGCGTGCCGTCGCCGTTGACATCACCGACGCCGGCGACGGCGGAACCGAACTCGCTGAACCCGTCGTGGAATGTCAGCAGTACCGCGCCTGTACGCCCGGAGTACACGGCCGCGAGGGCCCGGTCGCCTTCGGAGCCGGAGTTCTCGACGCCGCCCGAGCCGACGAGGAGATCGGCGAAGCCGTCGCCGTCGATATCGCCCGCGGCGTCCACGGCCGAGCCGATGGCGCGGATGGGGGCGTGCTCACCGGCGGGGCGCAGCACGTAGAGGGGAGCCGTGAAATCCAACAGGTCGGCCAGATCCTCGTAGACGAACGCCGAGAGGAGCGTGCGCGGCTCGAGCGGCTCGATCAGCGTGGGTCGCGCGATTGCGTCCCGGTCAGCGGAGCGGCGCGGGCGAACGGTACTGGCGCGGTGTTCCATCGGGGGCCTCCTTTCCGTTGCAGAAACGAATGTCGAGGTTGCGATGTGGGCGATCGCCGGACTTGATCCGTCCTGAACTGGCGGATTGCCGTGGCGTGGCCGGCCTCGGCGGCGGGTGCTTCGAGGCACCCGGGCATCGCGTGGCGCCGCGCCGCACGAGCCCCGAAGGCCACGCTACGCTAAGTCTATCGCTGCGCGGCGAGGCAGCAAGACCTATCCATAGCCATTTCCCCCGGCCAAAATGCGTATGGGGCGGCTAGCGGACTGGAAGCCAAGGCGGTGGCCGGGTTTGACTCGGGTGGGTCCCTCTCTACACTGTCTCGCTTCCGATCGACAGGGCCGATCGCGACGGACGCCCGACAGGCACGCTCGGCGTGCTCGTGCAAGGGCCGAGGCGCGGTCAGGGGCCTTCCCATCGCGGCTGATGGAAGGTCCAGCCCAAGCCCATCCGGCGCGGCCCCTCAAGAGGGACGCTCGCGGGTCGGGCGACGTTGCCGCGGCCTGGGACCTTTCCGTCGGGCATCGAGGCCCGAAAGGTTCCGCGGACCGCGACGGGTTTGGTCCGTGGAACCGGCCGATCGCGCCCCGCCCCTCCAGGCGGCCAGCGCGGAACGGCCCCAGCAAGGGAGGTCGCGCTGACGCCCGCATTTCTCTGGCCGATGGTGTAACGGTAGCACAGCAGATTTTGGTTCTGTTTGTCCAGGTTCGAATCCTGGTCGGCCAGCATCTGTTGCAGGTCCGCGGCATCGTCGGGAGGCCTGGAGCACAACGCGGGCGGAGCGGCTGACGGTCATGGTTGCCGGGACATCACCACCAGCGGCGATCATCCTCGCGGCGGGCCAGGGCAAGCGGATGAACTCCGAACTGCCCAAGGTGCTGCACCCGATCGGCGGTCGGCCGATGGTGTGCGCGGTGATCGACGCGTGCCGGCAGGCCAGGTGCAAGCGGATTGTGCTGGTGGTGGGGCACGGGCAGGAAGTGCTGCGCCAGGCGCTGGCGGAGGAGCGGGGAATCGAGTACGCGGTGCAGGACCGGCAACTGGGGACCGGGCACGCGGTGCGGTGTACCGAGGCGCTGTTCGCCAAAGAGGCCGCGCAGGAGGGGAAGGACGTGTTCGTGCTGGCGGGTGATGGGCCGCTGATTCGTGGCGCGACGCTCAAGAGGCTGCGGGATCGGCACCGTTCGACGGGTGCGGCGGCGACGCTGGCGACGGCGGTGATCGACGACCCGACGGGGTACGGGCGGATCGTGCGCGGAGCGGACGGGCGGCTGGCGGCGATCGTGGAGGACCGGGATTGCACGCCGGAGCAGCGGCGGATCCGGGAGGTGAACCCGAGTTACTACTGCTTCGACGCGCGGGCGCTGTTCGGCGCGCTGGCGGGGCTGACGCGGAACCCGAAGAGCGGCGAGTACTACATCACGGACGTGCCGGCGATGCTGTTGCGTGCGGGCCAGCGCGTGGAGGTGATCGACGCGGTGCCCGCCGAGGACGTGCTGTCGATTAACACGCCGGAGCAGCTGGCCGAGGTGGACGCGATCTACCGCGCCCGGGCGAGCGCGCCCGAGCCCACGGGGCCCGCCTCGCCTGCCCAACCCCCACCCCGCGCCGCCGCGCCGGGCCCAAGCCGGGAGGCCGCGCGATGAGCCGATCCGACGCCAACCTGCTCAAGGTGTTCGCGGGCCGGTACAGCATGGAACTGGCGCTGAAGGTGTGCGCGCACCTGGACATCCCGGTGGGGCAGGCGCACACGGACGCG
The DNA here is from genome assembly GCA_041483855.1 of Phycisphaerae bacterium. Lineage (GTDB taxonomy): Bacteria > Planctomycetota > Phycisphaerae > Phycisphaerales > UBA1924 > JBGPGM01. Next base: position 3,797 of record JBGPGM010000228.1, read on the forward strand.
TTCCCCGACGGCGAACTGATCGTCAAGTTGGAGGAGGACGTGCGCGGGCGGGATTGCTTCGTGCTGCTGAGCACGTGCGCGCCGGTGAACGACAACCTGATGGAGCTGCTGGTCTACATCGACTGCCTGCGGCGGGCGTCGGCGAGCCGGATCACGGTGGTCACGCCCTACTTCGGCTACGCCCGCCAGGATCGCAAGGACGAGGGGCGCACGCCGATCACGGCCAAGCTGGTGGCGAACCTGATCACGTCGGCGGGGGCGAACCGGGTGCTGGCGATCGACCTGCACGCGGCCCAGATCCAGGGCTTCTTCGACCTGCCGCTGGACCACCTGTCGGCCACGCCGGTGTTCTACGAGTACCTCACGCGCCACCGGGAGGAGCTGGGGGACCTGTGCCTGGTGAGCCCGGACGTGGGGAACGTGAAGGTAGCCGAGGCGTTCGCGAACCTGCTCAGCGGCGAACTGGCGATCATCAACAAGCGGCGCGTCAGCGGCACGGACGTGACGACGGGGCACCTGATCGGCTCGGTCAAGGGCAAGACGGTGCTGATGTTCGACGACATGATCACCACGGGCGGGACGGTGTGCGAGGCGGCGCGCGTGGTGATGGAGCACGGGGCCAAGCGGGTCATCGCCGCGGCGACGCACCCGGTGCTGGTGGGGATGGCGATCGAGCGGCTGGCGGAGAGCGAGATCAGCCAGATCGTGGCGACGAATACGATCCCCAACGGCGAGCGGGTGGCCCGGATCCGGCACAAGTTCGTCGAGTTGTGCGTCTCGAACCTGCTGGGGGAGGCGATCCACCGGATCCACCACAACCTGTCCATCAGCGCCCTGTTCGCCAAGACCGCGGGCGTCAAG
>JBGPGM010000229.1:0-4639 GCA_041483855.1 Phycisphaerae bacterium
CGCCGTGCGACCTGTATGCGTTGGGGGTGCTGGCGGTGCGGGTGCTCCTGGCAGGTCCGGAGGCCCCGCTACCGGTAGTGCTGGACGAGGTGCTGAGCCTGTCGCGCCAGTTGGCGACGGAGCACGATCCGGCGGTGAAACTGGAGGACCGGGTGCGCGCGCTCTTCGAGAAGGACCCTCGCTGGGCGCAGTCGCTGGGGCCGCAGCGGCTGACCGCCGAGAAGATGACGCCCAAGGAAGCGCTGGACCTGGTGCCGGCGGGTCTCTGGTACGAGACGCTGGCGGCGATCGTGCGGATGTTCCCGGGGATCGGGCCGGACAGCGTGTGCGTGGACCTGGGTGATGCGAGGGCGGGGGGCGTACACCTGGTCTTCGACCAGGCGATGATGGACTGCGACAACCTGCTGCGCAAGACGCGCAGCCTGATCGTGATCGATTGGAAGTACAACCGCGAGATCCACGCCGTGATCCGGCGGTACCTGACGGGTATCGACGGGCCGCGGCCCGGGCCGGCGCCTGTTGCTCCGGCGCGATCGGCGGGCGGGCGGTAGGCTCTGGCGGGTCGGGGGGTGGATGCAGGTCGAGGACTACGTCAACGACAAGGAAAGGAGCCGCGGATGAAGGTGCTGACGAACAGGGTGCTGGGGTTGGGCCTGATGCTAGTGCTGGCGCTGGCGGTCGAAGGGTGCGGGACGTCGTACGGCCGGTACGACGTCGTGGTGTCGATGGACCCGGCCCTGACCAGCCAGCCGGGCGGCGCTCCGTCCGTGGCGGTGCACATCATCGGGGTGAACAACGACACGTCCGTCGGCGAGTTGTCCGCTAAGAGCATGTCGGAGTACTGGAAGCCGGGGGACAAGTTCAAGCAGGACCTGGCGGGGTCGCGGTACGAGATGTCGTTCGGGCCGCGCGATTCGGGTCCCAAGACGCTCAAGAAGACCGACCCGATCTGGGGCAAGTGGGACCGGCCCGTGAAGCTCTTCATCCTGGCGGACCTTCCCGGCGCGCACTCGGACCAGCCGGGGGATCTCGACGGGCGGCGCAAGAGCCTGCCGTTGGAGACGAGCCGGTGGGACGGGGACAGGATCGAGATCCAGATCCAGCGGAGCCGGATCCAGGTCCTCACGAAAATGAACCCGGAGAAGAAGTGACCCGGGGGGCCGTACCCCTCTGGTGAGTAGGCTCGATGGCGACATTCGGGAAGTACGAGACGGTCGCGGAGTTGCACCGGGGCGGTCTCGGCTCGCTCTGGAGCGCCCGTCAGGCGGGCGAGGACATCGCGGCCCCGGCGCGCTTCGCCGTGCGCACGTGCCAGCCCGACGCCGACATCATCGGTTCGGACCACGCCGAGTTGGCCGTCCGGCGGTTCCTGGAGGCGAGCGAGACCCAGCGGAAACTGTCCGGGGCGGGGTGCACGCACTGGGCACCGATCCACGAGGTAGGCAAGATCCGCGGCGCGGGGGGGGGGGGGGGCGTACGTGGTCACCCACCTGTACGCCGGGTCGTCGGTCGAGCGCCTGATCTCGCGCCGGGTGAAGGTTGATGGCGCGGGCCTGGCCAACGTCGTGCGGTCCGTGGTGGGCGGGCTGGAGGAGATCGTGCGGACGGCCAAGCGCCCGCACGGGAACCTCAAGGCCTCGAACGTGTTGCTCGCCGAACCCGACCCGAGTCGGACCCGCGTGGTCATCACGGACCCGTTGGCGGACAGCCAGGTCAAGGTGGAGCGGGAGAGCGCGGCGGACCTGCGGGGGATCGGGGAGCTGATCCACCTGCTGGTCCTGAACCAGCCTTTCCGGGAGCGCAGCGCGTGGCCGGTGGCCGACTCGCCGGAGTGGAAGCGGTTGGGTAAGAGCGGCGGCGCCTGGCGTGAGCTGTGCAATGCACTGCTCAAGCCCGGCGACGAAGCAGATAGACCGACGCTCGAGCAGGTCGCGGCGACGATCGCGAAGATCAGCGGCGGCAGGCGCCGGCCGCTGGGGCTGATGGTGTCCGTGGCGATCCTGCTCGTGGCGGGCGCGGGAGTGGGGGGTTACTTCGCGCTGCGCGGTGGGGGAGGCATCCAAGGACCGGTCACGCCGTTCCAGCTCGACGCGTGGCAAGAGCTGTGCGACAACCGTTGGCTGTTCAGGTTCCGCGACCAGTTGAAGGACGCGATGCCGACCGTGGACGGCAAGCCGGGTCAGACACGCGAGCAGGTGTACCAGTCGGACCCGCAGCTGGCCGCGATAATCGCGTCGCTGGATGGCGCGATCGCCAAGGGGTCGCTCAAGAAGCCCGAGGACGTGGCCGGCGGCAGGGGCAGCAGCGACCCGAACGTCCTGAAGATCAACCCGCCGGAGGAGATGCAGCACGACGCCAAGGCGCTGCGGGCCATCGACACCTCGCTGGAGACGATCCGCGCCGTTGCCAAGGCGAGAGTGGAGTGGTTGCTGCCGGGCGCGCTGGAGACCATGGCGGACAAATACCAGCAGCGCGGCTGGGGCGCCCCCGCGGCGTACCTCAAGGCGGTGGCGGAGCCGGCGCGGTCGGCCGTCGGCAATAAGGCGGCGCCGGCGATCGACGCCGCGGTCGCCGCCGGGGCGGCGGTCGGGCGTATCGACCGTCGCTGGACGGGCATCGAGAAGGACGTGGGGATTCTGACGGGTACGAAGGACAAGGTGCTGGCGACGTTCGAGGCATATGCGAAGGCGGCTACGGCGAGCGAAACCGTCGCGACACCAGAACAGAAGGACCTGGAGGCGCTGGAGGCGCGTCTCAAGGACGTGCAGGAGTTGGGCGACGACGTGGCCAAGTACGCGCAAGGCGACTGGGCGGGGGTAATCGACAAGGCTGAGTTCGCCCTGAATGGGCCGGTGTATAAGTCGGACTTGGCCAGCGCTTCGGCGACGACGTTGAAGGACTGGCTCTTCCAGGCGCCCAACTACCGTAACATCGACCCAGCGGCCGATCCGCGCAAGACGTGGCCGCCCAAGGTGCTGACGGATCTGGACCAGCGCCTCCAACAGGTCAAGGGCCGGCCGGAGATCGTCCAGGACAAGGACCTGGCCCAGCTGCTGGCGCAGGTGGAACCGCTGCGCCAGGACGTGGCCAACCTGGACAAGGACAGGGTGCGCTGGAGCCGCGCCAACCAGGAGCGGATCACCACCGAGGCACAGCGGCTCGACACGGCGCTCAAAGCCCTGGGCGACAAGATCGACTTGAAGATCGCCGAACTCGACGAGAACGCCAACAAGGACGCCACGCAGATCATCACGGAGATCATGGGGCGGAACAAGTTCGCGGACCGGTCGCCGGCGATGAGCGCGGCGTGGGTGGCGTGGCGCGCCGCGTTGCAGCAGCAGAACCCGGGGACGGCGCAGGTCCGCCAGTTCCAGAAGGGCGCGGGGGACGTGGAGAGGTTCCTCGTGGACCTGGACGGCAAGATGCAGACCGACGTGAGATCCACGCCGACGGGCAGCGAGTGGGGCGCGGGGCTGGCGACGGTGGCCAGCGCCGAGCGGGAGCGCCGGATCAAGGATCTGCTGGACCGGCTGTCGGTCGCCGGCGTGCCGGACCTAACGTCGGCGCAGGCGCAGGACGACCGGGATACCGCGGTGAACCGCTATGTGAAGTGGGCGGAGTCCGTGCAGTCGCTGGTGGCCGACTTGACGATGGTCGAGACGCTTCTTGACAAGGGGCACGGCAGCACAGAGCCTGCGGACTCGACGACCATCGAGGCGCTGGCGGGCAAGTGGCGTGCCTCGCCGCTGCTGGCGGATGCTGGCGGCGCAGCCCTGCGGGACCAGGTCAAGCCGGTGTTGGACCGCGTGGCGATGCTGGCGCGGACCGAGGCGGAACGGGACAAGGCGACGCTGGCGCGGACAGTGCTCGACGCGGTGCGGTCGTCCACAGCACGCCGCCCGGAAATCGCGATCGCGGCGTGGCGGGGGCTTGGCAGGCTCGATCCGCCGGCATGGCCGGCAACCGTGCCGGAGCTCCAGCAGGAACAGGACTTGGAGGGGTCCGTCCGGCTCGTCATCAGCGCGATCACCGATCCGGCCCGGCGCGGGGTGCTGGAGGATGAGCTCAAGCGCGGCGCGGCCAAGCGGTGGCTGGCCTGCGCCGACCGGCTGATCGCGCGAGCCGACTTGGAGAGCGCGTTCGGGCGGATGGACAAGATGGGCGTGGCGGAGGCTGATCTTGACGACCGGCTTCGGTACGACCGGCTGCTCTGGCGGCTGCACCAGGTCGCGGCGGATGCCGCGCTGGCGAACGCGGATGGCGACCAGAAGGTCTCCGAGGAGATCAAGACTGCCTTGGGCGGTTTCGAGAGGCTGCCAACGGAAGTTAAAGGACAGCCCGAGGTGGCCGACGTTGTCAGACAGTTGAAGCCGATCGTGGAGGGGCAGGAGCCGATCGTCAAGACCGTGCCGCCGGAAACGCTCGGGCCCGCGACGGTGATGAAGGCGGGCGCCGACGCCTGGCAGGGCAGGGCGACCGACGCCCAACACGTCGTGTTCAAGCCGGTGGCCGCGGCGGGCGAGCCGGTGGAGTTACAGTTCATGCGGATCGAGGCGGATGGCCAGGGCGTCAAGGAGCCTTTCTACCTGCTGACCAGCGAGGTGTCCGTGGGGATGTTCGCGTCGATCGTGGAGGTCCA
>JBGPGM010000230.1:0-4626 GCA_041483855.1 Phycisphaerae bacterium
CCCGCGAAGAACGCCGTGAGGAAGTCGAAGAAGTCCTGGCTGTTGAGGCTCCCCGACTGGTTCCAGTCCGCGCGGCAGATCACCGTTAGCGTCGCCCCAGCGCTCGCGACTGTTCCGCACGCGTTCGTCACCGTGACGTCGTACGTCCCCGCATCGGCCATCACCGTCGGGTTGATGGTGAGCGTGGCGGTCGTCACGCCGGCGAAACGGCCGCCGTTCGCCAGGTTGACGCCGGCGCGGCGCCACTGGAACGACAGCGGCCCGGGGCCCGATGCCATCACCGAGAACATCGCGGGCCGGCCCGTGTCAACCGTTTGCGGGGCGGGCTGTGCTGACATCGTGGGCAGACAGGCCGATGGGAGCCGGACGATCCATGCCTCGTCTGAACCGAGCGGGTCGATGCCCCAGCCCACGATGGTGCGGCCGTCGTCGGAGATCCCGTAGGCCTCGCTGAGGGTCCAACCCGTGAGACCGGTCGCCCCCTGCTGGACCAGGTAGTCTTGGAGCGCAACCATCCCCAGATTCGGCGTCCATAGGAATGCCTCGTCCCCGGTCGCGCCGCTTCCGCGACCGACGACCATCGAGCCGTCCAGCGTGACATCGCGGCCGCGGCTGTCGAAAATGCCGCCGGGCAGGTCGCCGAGGCCCACCATCCCAGTTGCCTGTGACCACAAGAACGCCTCGAAGCCCAGGTCCGCCGAGCCTCTGCCCACGATGAAGGCGCCGTTTCCCGACATCCCGTACGCGTGGCTCTCGAAAGTACCTCCCGCCAGGTCGCCTAGGGCGACCATGCCGCTCGCTTGCGTCCAGCGGTACGCTTCATAGGGGCCGTTCGGACTTGTGCTGTAACCCGCGATGACAGTCCCATCGTCCGACACGGCGAAGGCGTGACTCTCGAAACTCCCCAGGGGCGACATGCCGAGGAAGCCCAGCCCTACCATGCCGCCAGCCTGCGTCCAACGGAACGCCTCGAACACGCCGACCGCGCCGACGCCACGGCCCACAATCACGGAGCCATCGGCCGACGCGGCGACCGCGGAGCTGTCGAAAGTCCCGCCGGCCAGGTCGCCCAGGCCCAACATGCCCCCGCTCAGAGTCCAGCGGAACGCCTCGAAACCTGACGGCCCATTGCTGTACCCCACCACGACGTTCCCGTCGGCAGAGACACCGTACGCCCGGCTGTTGAACGTCCCGCCGGGCAGGTCGCCGATCCCGACCATCCCCCCACTCTGGGTCCAGACGAATCCCTGAGGCCCGGAGGCGCTGGTGCTGTGGCCGATGACGACCGATCCGTTGGCGGACACCTCCGAGGCTCGGCTGAAGAAGAACGAACCGCCCGGAAGGTCGCCCAGGCCCTGGAACGTCGGCTGAGCGACAGCCACGTTGAGCAATCCGAGGACGCCGAAGCACGGGGTCAACATGCGTGCAAGAGACCCGCGGCAGATCGTTCGGCACATGGTCTCCCTCCTTCTCTCGTGTCAGGCCCCCGGGGTCTTGACCCCTGCGGGAAGCAAGCCGGGTCTCGCTAAGCAACCATGATGCCACGGGTGCATCGCGACACGGCGCCCGAGCATCGCTCGCAGCCAAACCGCTCGACGCAGTCTTGGGCACCGTGACAGCCGGGCTCCGTCACCCAGGCGGCTGGCGGGTAGCCAAGTGCATGAATGCAGCCACCAACATGGTCGCGATCAGCCATGCGATCGCCGTCACGGGCTCGCAGCACGGATGCCCTCCAGCGCCGCAACGGCGTGCTATTTTGGAAACATCGCGGCTCGTCTCCGATTCGGCATGCGTCTCTGTGTTTGGAAACGCGTGGCACGGCGGTTGCATCTGCTCCAACGCGGATTAGTTGATGACGGGCTCTAACGCCTTGGCGGAGCCGCCGCATTCCTGGCCCGCCAGCCTCGCGCACGGCTGGCGAATGAGCGCGAGACTCTTCTCAGGGCCCTCTGGGGCCCAGGGGGTCGTGGCGGGAGACGGATGCGATGAGCGCGGGACGGCCTGACCTTCGTGGAGCCCGCTTCGAAGGGGCCTCGTGCTCTGGAGGGTTCGAGAGGAGAAATACATGACGTTCCCCGATGACATGAAAGCCTGCATTCGGATCCCGTACGCGCTGCACCGAGTGCCCGGGGCGATGCTCGCGTCCTTGCTGCCCCGACCGAGTTCGCCGCACGCGGGCGATATCGCCCTGGCGCGCCTGGAGAAGATCGGGAAGAACACCCGCGTCGAACTGGTGAACGGACGCGCAGCCACCCTCCACGAGGGCGACTTGATCGCGGTCGTCTTCGGGAACCGGTACGCCACCCAGCAGTTCGAGGGCTACGCGCGGGCCGACGGCGAATGCTGCGATCTGCTCTCCATGGGCGGCATGTGCGGCCTGGTCGAGTCGAAGCACGCGAGCATTGCCGAACCCAGCAGGCTGCGATTGCTCGGTGCGATCGGTGACGCCGGCGGACGACCGCTCCGGCTGCGGGATTTCGCGGTCCCGACGGTGCCCAATGCGAAGCGGCCGCGGGTGACTGTGGTTTGTGGCACGGCCATGGACGCCGGCAAGACCCACACGGCCATGAGCCTGATCCTGGGTCTGCGGCGGGGCGGACATCAGGTCGCGGCCATTAAACTCACCGGGACTGCCACGGGGCGCGACACCTGGACCATGTTCGATGCGGGCGCGCGACCTGCGCTCGATTTCGTCGATGGCGGGTTTCCCTCGACGTACCTCTGTGCGCTGGATGAGTTGCTCGACCTCTACCGGCTCTTGATCGGTCATGCGGCGTCGCAGGGCGCGCCGCAGGTCGTCATCGAGATCGCCGATGGCGTGCTCCAGGTCGAAACGGCCGCCCTGCTTCAGTCCCCGGTTTTCCGGGCCACGGTTGACAACTACGTGTTCGCCACCAGCGATCCGGTCGCCGCGGCGGGGGGCGTACAGGTGCTCCGGCAGTGGGGTATCGAACCCATCGCGATCACCGGCCTTATCTCGATGAGCCCGCTGGGCATGCGTGAGGCACAGACGGCCACGGGCGTCCCCTGCGTCCCCGCCAAGGACCTACAATCCGGCCTGCTCAACGACCGACTCATCGCGTCGGCGCAAATGGAGGCGCTGCCAGGTGTTACGACCAACCACGCACCGGCGACGCTCGCGAGGGCATGAACCGAGGCCGCGTCTATTCCTGGCAGTCCGATCCCAGTCATCCAGCGGGCGGCCGTGTGGTGAGACCGGTCGTCCACTTGCCTCGCCTTGATCCGGTCGGCTCTAACGGCGCTCGGCTGTGCGGGCGGTATGTGTGCGTCCACAACGGCGGGGCGATCAACGAGCTGGACCCGGCGAACGGCCAGATCCGTCCGATCGCCCTGGGCGATGCGCAGCCGGACGAGAACGGCGATTTCCTCTTCGAGCCCGGGCGAGGGGGCGGACGTATCGACAAGATGGCATTCCCAGGCCCGCAGCGGAGGTGGCGCTACGTGCAGGCAGCCCGCTTCGGTGAAGTGAACACCTACTACCACCTCGACCGGATGGCGGCGTATGTCCATGAGTTGCTGCGGGGGCTTGGGATCGCGCCCCTCCCGCCGGTTACCGTCGTCGTGAACGCCCACCACGCCGCCACCGAGCACGGGGGTGTTCGGGATGGCGTTCCGCATCGCGGCCGGTGGTGGCCGTTCCAGGGCGGGCACTACCGTCTCCCGGCCGGACGTACCGGCCTGTGCAAGCACATGACCATCTGCCCCGACGGCGAGATCCACCTCGGCCCGGGCCGGAGGTTGCTTGCACACGGCGCCCTCATCGACGCGGAGGGTGGTCCCTACCGCGCCAACGCCTCCCACAACGCCGGCATCCTCTACCACGAGTACGGCCACCACATCACGCGACACACCGCCGACTTCCGTGCCAACGCGTTTCGGCGCCCGGATCGCCAGAACAACCGCAAAACGGACCTGGATGAGGGCACCTGCGACTACTGGGCGGCGGTCATGCTCGGGACGCCGCACATCTGGGTCTGGCACCGGCGCCACGACCCTCAGGCTATCCACCCGCGAAGCCTGGCGTCCGCCAAGACCATGGCGGACTTCGATCCCGCCGCCACCGCGGACCCTCACCAGAACGGCACCATCTGGGGCGCGGCCCTATGGGATCTTCGCGCACGCCTCGCCTCGCTGGAGCCGGACGGCGGCCGTTGCGCCGACAGGCTCGTGCTCCTGGCGCTGCACCTGCTGGGGCGTCGGTTGGGCGATTCGCGCCCGCCGACCATCGCCAGCATCCGCATCGCACGAAGCGGCTTCGACACCGGCCTGGCAGCGCTCCTCCACGCCGACGAGTTCCTTTGCGCCGGGCGCCACCATGATGCGGCCTGTGCGATGTTCGAACGGCGCGGCATTCGCCCGGCGCCCATCCGGGACTGGGAGTCCGTCGTCATTGCCCCGGACGTGGGCACGCCCCACGCCGGGTCGCTGCGGACACCGTGACCGATGAGACACATCGCACCGGAGGACATCCCGGCGATCGAGGACCTGCACACGAGCGGTTCGCTCGATGACCATCTGCGGGCGGTCGACGGAACGCCCTTCTCCGTCATCGCCGTCGGGGACATCATGCTCGGGGGTCGCGCTCGCAGGCCGATCGCCGAGAAC
>JBGPGM010000231.1:0-4616 GCA_041483855.1 Phycisphaerae bacterium
CCGCGCCCGAGCAGTTCCTCAACGCGGAGCTCTCCTGGCTCGAGTTCAACGCGCGGGTGCTCGCGCTCGCCGAGGACCCGCGCACGCCGCCCGCGGCCCGCCTGCGCTTTCTCGCCATCTTTTCCACCAACCTCGACCAGTTCGTCATGACGCAGCTGGGGGCGTTGAAGCAGCTCGTCGCGCTCGGCCGGGCGGGTCCGTCGGCGGACGGCCTGCGGCCCCAGGAGACGCTCGACGCCGTCGCCGTGCGGCTGCGCCCGCTGCTCGCCCGGCAGGGCCGAGCGTTCCACACGCTGTCTCGCGACGAGCTGGCGCCGCGCGGCCTTGGGATCGCGCGGTGGGCAGAGCTCATCCCCGCGGAGCGGGCGCGGCTGCGGGAGTGGGGCGCCGATCAACTGCTTCCGTTCCTTACGCCCAAGGCCCTGACGCGCGCGCCCGGTCACCCCTTCCCGCTGGTGAGCGACCGCCGCATCGCGGTGCTGGTCGCCCTGCGCGACCACGCCGGCGGCCCCGTCCACTACGCGGTGGTCGAGGTGCCGGAGGCGCTCCCGCGCTTCGTCCCGCTGGACGATGGACGGCGCTTTCTCCCCATCGAGGAGCTGGTGCGCGCCACGCTGGACCTCCTCTACCCGGATCGCGAGGTCGCGGCCGCCCACGCGTTCCGCATCACGCGCAGCGGGGACCTGCAGCTCGACGAAGCGTCCACAGCCAACTTTCTGCAGGCCATCGAGGAAGAGCTCGCCCGCCGGCAGCAGCGGCCGGTGGTGCGCATCGAGATCGAGGCCGGCACGCCGCCGCGGCTCCAGGAGCTGCTGCAGCGGGAGCTGCGCTTTGAAGAGAGCGAGCGCGAGAGCACGCTCTCACCGGCCGACGTGTACGAGGCGGACGGGCCGCTCGCCCTGGGAAGCCTGTGGGAGATCGCCGCGTCGCTCCCGGCTCCGGACTATCCGCCCTTCACTCCGCGCGAGCCGTTCGCGGCCGGGCGCCCGGTGGCGGAGCAGCTCGACGAGCGCGACGTCCTCGTGCATCACCCCTACGATGCGTTCCCCGGGACCTTCGAGCGGTTCGTGACGGAGGCGGCGGCCGATCCCGACGTGGCGGCCCTCAAGCTCACGCTGTATCGCCCGGGCGGGCCGGGCGGGCCGGGCGGGGGCGGCGCATCGGCCATCGCGGACGCGCTGCGCCGGGCCGCCGCGAGCGGCAAGGACGTGTCGGTGGTCGTGGAGGTCAAGGCCCGGTTCGACGAGGCGCGCAACATCGAGTGGGCGCGGGGTCTCGAGCGGGACGGCATCCACGTCGTGACGGGGCTCGTGAGCCTGAAGACGCACGCGAAGCTCGCCCTCGTCGTGCGCCGCGGGGCGGGCGGCCGGGTGCGGCGCTACGCGCACATCGGGACCGGCAACTACAACCCGGACACCGCCCGGGTGTACACCGATCTCGGCCTCTTCACGGCGGACCCCCGGATCACCGCCGACGTGCACGCCCTGTTCAACGAGCTGACCGGCTCAAGTCGCGCGCCGCGCGCCCGCTTGCGGCACCTCCTCGTGGCGCCGGCCGAGCTGCTCGACCGCCTGCTGGCGCTCATCGAGCGCGAGGCCGCCCACGCGCGCGCCGGCAGTGGCGGCCGCATCCGGGCCAAGCTCAACGGCCTCGCCGATACGGCCGTGATCCAGGCGCTGTACCGGGCGTCGCAAGCCGGCGTGGACGTGGACCTCGTCGTGCGGGGGATCTGCACGCTGCGGCCAGGGGTGCCCGGCCTCTCCGAGCGGATCCGCGTGGTGAGCATCCTCGGCCGGTTCCTCGAACACGCCCGGATCTATCACTTCGGGAACGGCGGTGCCGACGAGTACTACATCGGGTCCGCGGACTGGCGTCCCCGTAACCTGCGGCGCCGGGTCGAGGTCGTGGCCCCTGTGTTCGACACCGCGGCGCGGGTGCAACTCGACCGGATCCTCGAGGCGGACCTGGCGAATCCGACGGCGTGGCTGCTGTCGGCAGACGGGTCGTACGAGCAGGGGGCGGCTACGCCAAGTAGTCAGTGAGGATCGGGACTCAGTCCCGGCGCGGGGCAACCCGTGTGAGTTCGCCTGGAAACCCCGTCACCACGACGAGCCCGCGCAGCGACCGCTCGGGCAGCGCCACGACCACGGCCAAGCGGCCGTCGGGCGCGATGCTGTGATTCCACCCGAAGGTGCGGACAAACGCACCCTCGGCGACGAACCGCGGCGAGCCCACGCTGAACCCGGCAGTCGGCGAGACGGTGACCTCGTAGAAGCGGCGGCCGTCGCGGAAAATGATGCGGTCTCCCCGCGGCGACCAGAGCGGCTGCTGCCCTCGTTCCGCCACTTGATAGACGGCGCCGGTCGGCGGCACCGGCGACACGGCGATGCCGCCATCGGTGCTGCCATACGCCAGCCAGCGGCCGTCCGGAGAGAAGCTGGCGGAGAATCCGCGGCCGGGTATCCGAATCCTGGTGGTATCGCCCCGGAGCGGCTGGAGGAACAGCTCCCCGGTGCGCCAGTCGGAGAAAACGAAGTCCCTGCCGTTCGGTGCGATCGTCATGTAGGAGGCGCCCCGAACCCGGAGATCGAGGAGCGGGACGCCGCTGAGGGAGTAGAGACGGGCGCCATGGTTCAAGAACTGGATCGGGTCCCACAGCCCGATCAACAGGTCCCTCCCGCTCGGTGACCAGGACGCGGGGAAGGTCCGGTAGTTGCCCTCGACGGCAATGCGCCGCCGCTGGCCCGTCGCGAGCTCGAGCACCACGACCTCCCCGCTCATCAAGGGGTCGCGGCGCTGGACCGCGAGCCGTCGCCCATCCGGCGAGAGCCGGAGCTGGGTGTACCACCCGCGCGGGAAGGGCATCGTGTCCAGGGTCCCGTTCCTGTTCACGAACACAATGCGCCCGTAGTTCTGGTTGGCGCCCGGCACGAAGATGAGCGTTCCGTCCTTGGCGAGCGCATACTCCGTGTAGCCGAACCCCTCTTCGATCCGCACGCCGGCGAGCACCGGCGCCGGCGCGCCCAGGACCCGCCGCCGGGCGCCGTCGAACGGCAACGCCATCAGGACGCCGTCCCCGGTGCCGAATATCAGATGCCCGCTGGCGACCCACTTGGGACTCGCGCCCATGAGGAGGTCCGCTTGCTTCACTGAGTCGAGAGGGAGCACCCCGCGGCGGGTGATGGCCTGGAGTCGTCCATCGGCGAGGGAGAGAATGGCGAGTTGGCCCGAGCTCAGCTGACCGACGGCCCACCGACCGCCGGGAAGGAGGTCCGGTGTGCCGAACTGGGTGGTGAGGGCGATCGTGGAATCACTCCCACCGCCCGACGTCGGCACCCAGCGCAGGTTGAACCCTTCGTTCTCCATCAAGAGGATGCTGTCCCGCGCCGCCCAGGCCGCTCCGACCGGGCGGTCCACTTTCAGCAGCGTCACCGCGCTGCCCCCGGCGGCGGGCACCTTCCGCATCTCGTTGCCCGAGAAGAACCCGATCCACCTGCCATCGGGGGAGAAGAAGGGATGATACGCGCCGTCGGTTCCTGAGAGCGCCACGGCCGTATCTTGGCCCAGGTTCCGGACGAAGATCCGCGTGGTGCCATCCTGGGGCGATACGTACGCCAGGACCTCACCATCGGGAGACAGGGCCAGCGCAGATTGCCACGTGCCCAGGGGCCCCGGCCCCGTCAGCGCGATCGGCGCCGTGACGGGGAGGACGAGATTCCACCGGCGGTGTGGTGTCGGCATCACGTGGGCCCGGCCGAACAGGAACCAGCCGGCGATGACGCCCAGTCCCAGCGTCATCGCGACCCAGGCCGCGACGGTCCAGGAGGGGGGCGCTCGGCGCGGCGGCCGGCCTCCGGGCGCCGTGGCGGCGAGTGCGTCGGCGAACTGGATCGCGGAAGCAAACCGATCCGCGGGAGTTTTCTCGAGCGCTCGGTGAATCGCGGATTCGACGTGCGGCGGCACACGCCGGCGCAGGAGCGCGAGCGGTCGGGGCTCCGCCGTCATGGTCGCGGCGATCACCGCCTGCGCCGTCGGCCCCGTGTGCGGCGGCACGCCCGCCAGCATCTCGTAGGCGATACAGCCCAAGGCATAGATGTCCGTGCGGCCGTCGAGCTGCCGTTCGCCCGCGGCCTGTTCCGGGCTCATGTACTGCGGCGTGCCCACGGACATCCCGCTCTGCGTCAGGCGGTCCCCACCGGCGGCGGCGAGCGCCAGGGCGATCCCGAAATCGGCCAGCAGCGGCTGGCCGTCTTGCAGCAGCACGTTCTCCGGCTTCAAGTCCCGATGAATCACGCCTTGTCGGTGGGCGTAATCGAGTGCCTGGGCCAGCGCCTGTGCCAGCGCGATGGCCTCCTCCACCGGCAGCTGCCGCTCTCGGTCCAGCCGCGCGCGGAGCGACTCGCCCGCGACGTAGGGCATGACGTAGTAGAGCAAACCCTCTGCCGACCCGGAGTCGTAGAGCGGCAGGATGTGCGGGTGCTGGAGATGCGCGGTGAGCTTGATCTCTTGCAGGAACCGCTCGGCGCCGATGACGGCCGAGACCTCCGGGCGGACGACCTTGACCGCCACGTCGCGGTCATGTTTGCGGTCCCGCGCGAGGTACACGGTGGCCATGC
>JBGPGM010000232.1:0-4601 GCA_041483855.1 Phycisphaerae bacterium
AAACCCAAACGGGATCGAGCCGATCAGGTACGAGCCGGCAATGAGCAGTGGCCAGAGCATGCGTGCGAACGAGCGTTCAGGATCTTGGGGGTTGGGGTGGGGGGCGCGGCTCTACCGCTCTCTCTTCAGCCCGGTGGCGTCTTGGGAAAGGCGTGCCGCGGCGGCAACGACTCGGCACGCGACCGCAGCGCCCCCAGCAGCGCCCTCCAGACTTCTTCCTCCCGCTGCGACGCATCGACGACGACGTACCGGCGCGGGTCGGCGCGCGCCGTGTCCAGGTACCCCTGGCGCACCGCGCGCCGGAACTCCGCCCCCTTGGCCTCCATCCGGTCCTGGTGCGGCCGCTGCCGCTTGGCCGCGCTCGCCTCGTCGATGTCGAAGATGATGTTCAGGTCCGCCGTCAGCCCGCGCGTGGCGATGCGGGCCAGGGCCGCGATGTCCGCCACCGGCACGCCCCCCGCCGCGCCCTGGTACGCCAGCGTCGAGGCGACGAACCGGTCGGCCAGCACCATCTGCCCCGCGCCCAGCGCGGGAAGGATCGTGCGCTCGACCAGTTCGGCCCGCGAGGCCATGTACAGCAGCGCCTCGCACCGCACGGTCATGCCGTGCCCGCCGAGGTTCGATCGGTCCAGCAGCACCTCGCGGATGCGCTCGCCCACCGGCGTGCCGCCCGGCTCGCGCACCAGGCACAGCGGGATGTCCAGGCCCGTGATCGCGTCCGTCAGCCGCCGGAACTGCGTGGACTTGCCCGAACCGTCCGGTCCCTCGAAGACGACGAAGTGCCCCGCGTAGGCGCGGAGGAAGGAGGTGTCGGCGGCTGATGGCGTTGGGGGCATGTGGCGGCGGCGCTGGTCCGAGTGCCGTGGGGTCGGTCGCAGCGCGAGTGTAGCCGCGGGCGGGTCGCAGCGCCGACCAGCCCGGCCGCCGATGAAAACCAGTGAGCCCGAGACGCCCCAACCCTCAGCAGCCGGCGAAGAAGGCCGTCAGGAAATCGAAGAAATCCTGGCTGTCGGTGGCGCCGGACTGGTTGAAGTCGGCGTTGCCGGCGAAGAAGTCGGTCAGGAAATCGAAGAAATCCTGCGAGTTGACGGCGCCGTCAAGGTTCCAATCGGCGGCGCAGGGGGGCGGCGGCGGTGGTGGCGGGAAGATGGCCTGGTAAGCCTGGTACCACGCGTCGGCCATGAGGTTGAACCCGGTCAGATTGGGGTGGACGCCGTCCACCAGGTCCTCCGGCGGCACGACGCTGTGCATGTCCACGAGCGTGACCAGCCCGCCGCGCGTCGCATAGTCGCTCACCACGCCGGGCATGTAGGCGTTGTACGCCTCCTGGCGGGCCTCGTAGAGCGCCGAGTCGGTGCGGACGACGAGCGTCGAGACGATCAGGTGCGTGTGGGGGCTGAGCGCCGTGATGCGGCTGACCAGGAAATCCAGGCGGTCGCGCGCGGTCTCCGGCGTTGCGCCGTAGGTGATGTCGTTGGTGCCGATGTGGAGCAGGATGACGTCGGGGTCGGCCTGCGCCAGCCAGTACTGGACCTGCGAGGCGATCTGGAGGATCAGCCACCCGCTGTGCCCCTCGTGGTTGGGGTCGGGCAGGAATGGGAAGTTGGGGTTGGTGGACTGGCTGCCGACGAAGTCGACGGAGGCGCCGCCGTCAACGAGCAGGTTGTACAGCCGGGTCCGGTAGCCGCCGGGGGTGTTCCAGCCGACGGTGATCGACGCGCCCAGGGGCATGACCCTGACGGGCTGCGCGCCGGCGAGCCGTGGGATGAAGCACGCCGCGAGCACGAACGCCACGAGCCGGAAGGCCGGTTGTTGGCGCAGAATCCTTCTTGCCACGTTGGTCTCCGTGCAATGGAGCGCTCGTCCGCGCCGCCACGAGAGGCGCGGCGAGCCGCCAGAGAACCTGGCGCGCCAAGTCTACCACAAGCCTACAGGAATGTTCAACTGGTTCTTGGGAGGTGTGAGCGAAACAAGAAGGAGTCCCGCGCCAGCGCGGAAAGCGGACAAGCAGGTCTTGTTGTGCTACGCCGGGCCGGCCTCGGCCGGCACGGGCGGCGCTTGGGCCGGGTCGGCCCGGGGGAAGAGGGCCTCTCCCAGGGCCAGCGGCGTGCCGGGTTGGAGGCAGTGCGGGCCGCCGAAGGCGGCGAGTTCGGCCAGCGGCACACCCGGCGGCGGGGTGCAGTTCCACCGCCGCCACAGTTCGGCCATCTTCTGCGGCATGGCGGGCGAGAGCAGGAGAGACGCGATGCGGAGGGCTTCGGCGCAGTGGTAGAGGATGGTGTCAAGTCGAGAGCGGTTGGAGGGGTCTTGGTCCAACTTCTTGGCGAGCTTGAATGGTTCGTTCTCGTTGATGTAACCGTCAACGAAGCGAACCAGGGCCGTCGCCATCCCGAGCATCTCGAGGGTCATCTGAAGATCATTCCTCTCGCAGTGTTTGATCAATGGCTGAACGGCTGCATCGGTTGTCGCCGGCCAAGTAACGGATGGATTAAGCCTCGTCGTAAAGCGTTCGATCGTGCCGCTCGACTTTGGCACCTTCCCATCGCAGTACCTCGCGATCATGTTGCTCACCCGGCTGGCGCAGTTCCCGATCCCGTTGGCCAGGTCGGCGTTGTACACCTCGACGAACTTGGCGTAGGCGAAGTCGGCGTCCGTCACCCCCAGCGGGCCCTGCGTGATCAGGTACCAGCGCAGCGCATCCGTCGAGTACCGGTCCCGGTATGCGTCGATCGTCTCCAGTTCGATGAAGTTACCCAGCGACTTGCTCATCTTCCGCCCCTCGCGGATGTAGTGCGAGTGGGCGTAGATCCGCTCCGGCAGCGGCTCGTCCAGCGACATCAGCAGCGCCGGCCAGATGCAGGCGTGGAACCAGAGGATCTCCTTGCCGATCAGGTGGACCCGCGGCGGCCAGAAGCGCCGGCGCTCCGGGGTATCCACGGCGGTGAGGTAGTTGAACAGGGCGTCGATCCACACGTAGACCCGGTGCCCCGGATCGTCGGGCATGCGGATGCCGAACTGCGTGGCGGGGTCGTCGGTGATGGGGCGCGAGATGGGCACATCCTCGAGCCCCTCGCGGATGCGCCCGAGCACCTCGTTGCGCCGGGCGTCGGGCTGGATGAACTCGGGGTGGGCCGCGATGTGGTCCAGCAGCGCCCGCTCGTACTTCTTGAGGCGGAAGTAGTAGTTGTGCTCCTTGCGGCGGACGAGCGGCTTGCCGTTGTCGGCCTTGTAGCTGTTCTCCTTGGCCTTGGTCTCGGTGACGTAGTTCTCTTCGCCGACGTCGTACCACCCCTCGTAGTCGCCCAGGTAGACGTCGCCGCGGGACTGCAGGGCGCGGATGTACCCGGCGACCCTGGACTTGTGGCGTTCCTGGGTGGTTCGGATGAAGTCGTCGTAGACGATTCCCATGGAGGCGAAGGCGCGCTGGAACTCGGCCGAGTTGCGGTCGGCCCAGGCCAGCGGCGTCAGCCCCCGCTCGTGGGCCGTCGTGACCACCTTCTCCGCGTGCTCATCCGTCCCCGTCAGGAAGAACACCGACGAGTCGCGCTCGCCTTCCTGGTCCTTGTCCCCTGTCCGCTCTCCCCTGACCAACCTCTGGAACCTGGCCGCGGCGTCGGCGAGCAGAGTCGTATAACAGTGCCCGATGTGGGGGCGGTCGTTGACGTAGTAGATGGGGGTGGTGATGTAGTACGTGGATTCGGGCATGGGGCGGATTGTAGAGGCGGGGGCCGTGGATGGGCCTCGGGCGAGGCGGTTCGGGCTCCCCGCAGCGTTCCTGCCGGGTTCCGGTAGGGAATACCATCTGGATTGCCACGCCGGCGGAATAGGCCGGCTTGGGGGCGGGTTGAGCACTTCGGCGAAGGACACGGACAATGCAGCGGAGAGAGTTCGAGCGTCTCGCCCTCGAACATCTCGACGCGGTGTACCGCATGGCGTTGCAACTGACCCGGATGCCCGACCAGGCCCAGGATCTCGTGCAGGAGGTGTACCTGCGGGCCCTCAAGCCGCGCGCCGTCGAGCGGTTCCAGGTGCGCGACGGGGCGCCGGGTGGAGGCGGGGCGGGCGGGGTCGACGGCGCGCCCGGCGGGGGCGGGATGCGGGCGTGGCTGTTCACCATCGCGCACCACACGTTCTATTCCTGGCTCAAGCGGGCCAGGCACGCGCCGGGGACCGTCGGGGACTTCTTCGACGAGGCCTCCACCGAAGCACTGCCCGGCGATCCACCGCCGGCGTGGGACCTGGCGAGCCTGGACTGGGAACAAGTGGACGGCCGGCTCAAGGGCGCGATCGAACGCCTCAAGCCCGAGTACCGCCAGGTGCTGCTGATGTGGGGCGTCGAGGGGCTCAAGTACCGGCAGATCGCCGCGATCCTTGAGGTGCCCATCGGCACGGTCATGAGCCGGCTGCACCGGGCCCGGCAGCGGTTATCGGAACAACTGCGGGCATATGCAATTAGGGAAGGAATTATCAGGGAATAGTCGCCGAAAAGAAGCGGTTTAACCGGAGGTAGGCGGGCGCGCTCGGAACGCGCACACCTGATGAGGTGTTGTGGCGAGTGTGGTGTACGTCACATCGAGCCGGTTCTCCGGTGCTGCTCGGCG
>JBGPGM010000233.1:0-4589 GCA_041483855.1 Phycisphaerae bacterium
AGATGCGGCATGGGGGTTCCCTTTCAGCGGAGCGTCCGGCGTCTCGCGGCCCAAACTGGCCCGGGCGTTACGGAGTCGACGGGGGCCACACCAGAGCATCGGCGGCCACTGCCCCCGGGCATCATCTATGGGGATCTCTGAACGACCCCAGGCACCCGCGCGGCCCGGCGCCCGGCGATGGTGCCGCCCCCCCTTCCCCCGGGCGCCGCCCGTGGCCCTGGACCCGTCCCTCCCGGGCATGACGGTTACTTTCCCCTCGGAAGCCGTAACCTTCAGGGACTGCCGAGGGTGGCATCGAGCAGGGCCGCGGGGCGACGACCAGCTAGTGTCCCCTTCGGAATCGCTGCCAGTCCGCAGTGCCATCTGGCGGGTACAAGGCCCCCGGTTTTCCCGCCGCCCGTCCGCGCCCTTCAGGCCCTGCGGTTCCGGTACAGCGACGGGTCGATCGCCCCGATCATCCGCCCCGTCGCATCCGCCAGGCCCAGGAACACCGCCAGGCCCTCGGCCTGCGGGCGCGGGTCGGCCAGCAGCGCGTTGTAGTCCACATCCAGCCGCCGGAAATCCGGGCGCGATGCCAGGAATACGTCCACCTCCCGGAGCTGCGCCTCGAACTGGCGCTTAAGTGCAGCAGGAGCCAAGGCTGCCCCCTTCCTGCCGCTGCGCTCCAGCATCTTCCGCTGCGACGCGAGCACCTCGTCCAGATCCCTGCGCATGAACACGACCCGGTAGCTCTCGCCAGGGGGTAGCTCGCGCAGGAGGATGTGGATCACCTTTACAACCTTCCCCCGCGCGCCCCGGATCCACGACGGGTCCACCCGCGTCCCCTTCACCGCCTCCAGCTCGTAGTACCCGTGGGGGTTGTCCTCGTCGGCGGGGCGCTGGCCGTCGGTCAGCACGGGAACCCCCGCGGCCTGGATCATCCGCATCATCATGGATGTTCCCGAACGGGGCAGGCCGGACACGACGACGATGTCTTGGCTTGTGCCCATCGGGCCATGGTAATGGCGGCCGTCCGGCCCACGATGCCGCCTTCCGGCACGACGGTCTGGCGCATTGCCAAACTTTGTACTAACCAAGGTCGATTAGGCTGAACTTCGCCGGCGAATCGAGGCCGCTTGACCCCGGCGCAGAATTATTGGGCCTTTGGCTGGTGTTTTCTTGTTTTTTTCCCTCGATTGAACTTGCATAAGTACACGGCACGCAGTACCTTGCCTAATGGAGAGATTCAGAGGGAGAAGACGCGCATTGGCTGGTTGTGATTGGCGCATCTCTTCTGGGGAGCGTGGTCTTGCTGCGAAAGAGACCGTGCGTTCCCCTTCGTAAGTGTCGCGCGTGCCGTCGGGTGGCGGTTATTGATGTGCCCCAGAGAGAGATTGGAAAAGACTCGGTACTCCGGTAGGAAAGGGTAGACATGACAGCTCTTGCGAATCGGCTAGACGTTCACTTTGTTGCGTGCGCGGCCGCGGCCGGTGCAGGGATGTTGGGCGCTGCCCAGAGATCTGAGGCCACGATCGTGTACAGCGGCGTGGTCAACGTCCCCATCCCCAACACGTTCCAGGGCATCTACCTGAACGTCGCCACGGCCACCAGCATGGGCGCACCGTTCGCCGGCTGGGACATCAACCCGTACTACAACGCTGGCGCCTTGAACTTCTACGGCGCCCCGAATGGCGTAGCGGGGAACCCGAACCAGACCCTCTTCGTCGGCTCCGGCGCCTTCGACGGTCCGGCCTCGAACCTCCCGCCGGGGACCCTGATCAGCGCGGCCAGCACATTCAACCTTGGCACGCCGTTTTCGGCGGCGACGGGCGTGAACTTCCCGGTTGGTGGGGATGGCATCCTCGGTTTCCGGTTCTTCAACGAGGGCGGCCTCACGAATCACTACGCCTGGGCCCGCATCCACAACAACGCTGCCGCCGGCGGCGGCGTGCTTGTCGATTACGCGTGGGAGAATGCAGCCGGCGTGGGCATTCTGGCCGGCGCGATCCCCGCGCCGGGCTCGCTGGCTCTGCTCGCCCTGGGCGCGGCGGGCCTCGCGGGTCGTCGTCGCACGTAATCCTTGCGTTGCGCCTGATCCGAACTCGACGTGGGCGGCCCCGGGGCCGCCCATGTTCTTTCTGGTGCGTCGCCGACCGATATCATCCCCGTCATGGCGGAACGACTTGCCAAGAGGCTGTTGATCGTCGGCTGGGACGCCGCCGATTGGAAGCTCATCGACGCCCATTTCTCCGGCGGCGCGATGCCCAACCTTCGGCGCCTGGTCAACTGCGGTGTCCGCGCCGACCTGGCGACGCTGGAGCCCAAGCTCTCGCCGATCCTCTGGACCTCGATCGCCACCGGCCAGACCGCGGACAAGCACGGCATCCTCAACTTCGTTGAGCCCGATGGCGCGGGGCGGGGGCTCCGGATCAGCCTGAGCACCAGCCGCAAGGTCAAGGCCCTCTGGAACATCCTTACCCAGTCCGGCCTGCGCACCCACGTGGTGAACTGGTACGCGTCGTTCCCCGCCGAGCCGATCAACGGCGTCGTCGTGTCCAACGTCTTCCAGAACGGGCTCCCCGTCTCGCCTGACGCCGACTGGCCGCTGCCCCCGGCGGCCGTCCACCCATCCGCCAGGGCTGGCGAGTTCGCGGCCCTTCGCCTGCACCCCCGCGAACTGCGCGCCGAGGAGCTCCTGGCGTTCATCCCCCGGCTCGCGGAGATCGACCCGCTGCACCCCGGCGTGCAGTTCCTGGCCAAGTCCATCGCCCAGTGCGCGTCCGTCCACAACGTGGCGACGTCCCTTCTGTCCGGGGACAAGACCTGGGACTGCGCCATGATCTTCTACGACACCATCGACGTGGCCGCGCACCACTTCATGCAGTACCACCCGCCGCGCATGCACCACGTTCCCGAGCGGGACTTCGAGCTGTTCAGGCATGTCATGTCGTCGTTGTACCACCTGCACGACATGATGCTCGGGGCGCTGCTGGACCTGGCCGGGCCGGACACGACGGTGATGCTGCTCTCAGACCACGGCTTTCACAGCGACAGACTCCGACCCAGGCCCGCGCCGGCCAAGGAATACACGCACACGGTCATGGGCCCGGACTGGCACCGGTCCATCGGAGTGCTGGCGATGTCCGGCCCGGGCGTGAAGCGCGGCGACACGGTGTTCGGCGTGAGTCTTCTGGACATCACCCCGACGGCGCTGACCCTGCTGGGCGTGCCCGTCGGCGCCGACATGGACGGGCGCGTCCTGATCGAGGCGTTGGACCGCCCCGTCCCGATCGAGCGAGTCTTCAGTTGGGAGACCACAGACGGCGAGGCCGGGCTTCATCCCGTGGATGTTCGCCAGGACACCTTCGCGGCCGGCGAGGCGCTCAAGCACCTTGCCGAGCTGGGGTACGTGCAGGAAATCCCGGAAGATGCGCAGTCCCAACTCGACCTGCTCAGCCGCGAGACACGCTTCAACCTCGCCGTAGTTTACATGACCACACGCCGCGTCGGCGCGGCGCTCCCGCTCCTGGAATCCATCCACGGCGAGGACCCGAGCGAGTCCCGGTACGCCGTCAATCTCGCACAGTGCTACCACAACCTGCGCCGCTACAGCGACGCGCGGCGCGTGCTGGAGGACTTCCTGAAGGTGAAACCCGACGCGCCGTACGCCAAGGCGCACCTGGGGGCCGCGCTGTTCGCCCAGGGCCACGTCGAGGAGGCCGGCGAGATGCTCGAGCAGGCCGAGCGAGAGAACCCAGGGAACCCGGACCTGACCTGCGTCCGCGCCACCGTGTACGTCTTCCTGAAGCGGTGGGAGGACGCCGAGCGCCTCTTCCGGCGTGCCGCGGCGTTCGACCCCCACAACGCCAGGGCCCACCACGGCCTGGGGCTGCTGGCGCTCGGACTGGAGCGATTTCAGGAGGCGGTTGAGCATTGCCTGCGGGCGGTTGAGCTTCAGCACTTCTATCCCGACGCGCACTACACCCTGGGCGTCGCTCTCACCTGGATGAAGGACTACGACCACGCCATCAAGTCCTTTGCGGTGGCCCTGTCGATGCAGCCGGGCATGATCGACGCCCACCGATATCTCGCGTCGATCTACCGGCACCTGGACGACCGGCGAAGCGCCCGCCCCCACCGCGACGCGGCCGAGCGACTGATCCAGGAGCGCGATCAGGGCGAGGCCGGCCTCGACAGCACGCTGCGCGAACCGCCCATGGGCCCCCAGGAATGGACCCGCCGCCTCGGCGTGCCGGACCAACGCGGCGACGAGGCGGAGTAGCGCGGCGCCACCGGCACCGCGAGCCTCCCTTGGCGGACGGGACGCGCACAGACCCGGCGGCCGGGTGCAGGTCCTTGGGGGGCGAGTGCAAATGCAGAAAACGTTGGCGATCTATGGCAATGTATGGCAATCTATGGGTTTTTGGGGCCTCCGGGGGGTGACCTGAATAGGGGGGTTGGCAATCTTTGGCGGGCGGGCATATGGGGTGGGGACATGGGCGGATGGGGGCGCGAATGCAGAAAACGTTGGCCCCCTCAGGCCCCCTTGGCCCCCTCACGGTTCTTGATAGCGCCAGGGGGGTTGGAGAATGCGGGGTTGGCCCCCTCAT
>JBGPGM010000234.1:0-4572 GCA_041483855.1 Phycisphaerae bacterium
CGCCCGCGCTACCACGATCAGCAGGTCGCGGCTCATCGCACGGGAACGGTAGGGAAGGGGGCCGCGCCGAGGTGCGCGCGGGGGCGTGATCGGCCGCGCGGCCCGTTCACACGCCCGTCTTGCCCCGTCCCGCGAACGCCACCAGCACCGCCAGGAAGACCAGGCCGAAGGCGATCGCGTCGTTGAGGCGGATCTTCTCCTTGGCCACCAGCAGCGTGAACGCGGTGAACACGGCCAGCGTGATCCCCTCCTGGATGATCTTCAGCTGCGGCAGGGTGTACACGCCCCCGTGGTCCACGTGCCCCCAGCGGTTGGCCGGCACCTGCAGGATGTACTCGGGCAGGGCGATCATCCAGGAGATCGCGATCGCCGTGAGCAACGACCACGTCTGCCGCTTGACGTGGTAGTACCAGGCGAACGTCATGAACGCGTTCGACGCGATCAGCAGCAGCACGGGCATGAGGAACCGCATCATGGGGCAGGCTCCATGGGGCTGGTGGGGGGGCGATCCGGGGCCGAGTCTAGAGCGGGCAGAAGGGCCGCGGCGAATCCAAAGCCCGTCACGGCCGCAGCCATGGCGGCGGGCGGCCGACGTAGACCCACACGCGTCCACCGTCGATCTGGACATGCACATCATCGGCCGTGCCCGGCAGGCCGTCCGGACCGTCGCTCAGGAGCTCGACGCGCCGGCCGTCGGGGAGGAGGGTGTAGTGGTACGGGTGGCCCCAGTGGTCGGTCGGGCCGCCGGCGGGGACACCAGGGAGGTCGGACCACGCGGTGGGCATGGCGCCGTTGTGCGCCTGTCTGTAGGACTCGATCTGTGGAGCGATCCTGAAGCCGTCCTTCAGGGAGGGCATGCTGGAGAACACACCAAGGATCACCAGCAGGGCGATGCCCGCGAGCTCCAGCAATCCGGCCGCGCTGATAACGAGTCCGGCGATGGCCAAGCCGCGCGGTCTGCGGAACACGCCGATCAGGGAGAACAACAGGCCCAGCGGCGCGAAGCAGCCGCATGTGACCAGACCCACCAGCGACAGGATGAACCCCGTGAGGCCCAGAGCGTTAGAACCGCTCGGAGGGCGCTTGAGGGGCGGCTCAAGCGGATGGGTCTCGAAGCCGAACTCGCTCATGTCCGGGAGGATACCGATCGGCGGGCGTGGCACCGAAACTCGTGGCACCGAGTTCGGTTCCGCCAAGTCCGCGCCCTCGCCCGAGGCCAAGACAGCGGTCGCTCCCGCAGGCTTGCCGCCCCAACGGTGATCCGTCGGGGCCGATGACTTGCCCGCCGGGCGCCACGAATCGATTGACGCGAGTTGAGGCACGCCCGCTGAGTGTCGCGGCCGGCGCCAAGCCAATCTCTACTCGGGGGCCCAGCCGCACCGTGTCGGCGGCGTCTGTTCATTCAGCCCCGGCCTGCCCACGCATCGCTCCCCGCCCGCTCACCCGCGCCGGGTCAGCATCGCAGGCTGCCCTCCGGCGTGACGATGAGCATCGACTGTTCCGGATCGGCGCCGAACCGCTCGATCTCGGGCGCCGCCGCCCGGATCGCGCTCAGGACGCGGCTCGTCGAGCCGTTGCCCAGCCTCAACCAGACCACCTTCGGCGGATGCCCCAGCAGCACGCACCGCTGGTAGAAATCGTCGTCCCTGGAGATGATGGCGAACCCCCGGTCCCGCGCGAACATCCAGACCTGCGAGTCCGCGGCCCGCTCGAGACCGCACTCGCGCACGTGGGCGCTCCTCGGAAAGCCCGTTTGCAGCGGCGCCGCCAGCCGGTGCGGGAGGTTCTGATCCAGGAGCAGCCTCACGCCACCGGGCCCCGCAGCCGGCGCTCGCGATCCGCCGCGAAGGACAGGCACGCGCGAAGGTCCTCCCTCGTCAGGTCGGGGAAGTCCGCGATGATCTTGTCCTCGGTCATCCCGGAGGCGAGGTACTCCAGCACGTCCTGCACGGCCATCCGCGAGCCGCGGATGCAGGCCTTGCCGGAGCGGACCGCGGGGTCGAGGGTGATGATGCCGGCGTAGGCCGGGCGCGCGGGGGGAAGCGGGGGGGTCAGTTCGTCGTCGGTGTGCGCGACCTTGCGTTCGAATGCGGTCACATCGATCGGGGCCGGCTGCATCTCCAGGGTGCGGGCGTCCGCGTGCTGCACCACCTTGAAGTAGGCGATCCCGGCGGTGCGCTTCCGCTGCGGCAGGCCGTGCCAACGCACCCGCTCACCCGGCACCTCGTAGAACCGAGTCTCTCCGGTCTCGTGGCTCAGGAGCAGGAAGACGAGCCGCTTCTTCTCACGCTTGCAGACGCGCTTGAGGCGCCTGAACTGCTTGGCGGAGATGGACGACCAGTGGATCAGGCCCGCGCTGCGGCGCAGGCTGTTCGCCTTGCTGGTGCGCCCGACCACGACGAAGCCCTGGGACCGGAAGATGGTGCCGGCTCCGGTGCGCGACGCGGACTCCAACCGCTCGCCGTGCTCGACCTCCCAGGCGCGCAGGCAGTCGTTGGCAGCGCGCCGAACGTCGGGGTCCTGGGTCCGCTTGTCCTGCCAGAGGTCGTTGGTCATCGGGGATCCCTTTGACCATAGTATACCATAAGATACCATAAGGGCAAGGCACAGGGAGGTCCCATCCTACGCCGATTCCGCCACCGCGACCGCTCCCTCGGGACCCCGGCCGCTTCCCGGCGCGCCGTTCGGCCCGCCTCCCGCGCCTCGCTTGCCCGTGAACGTCACGATCACCGCCACGCCCGCGATGATGACGCCCGCGGCCACGGCGGTGCGCGCCGTCAGCGCCTCGCCGCCGATGGCCGCGCCCAGCGCCACCGCCACCACCGGATTGACGTACGCGTACGTAGATACCTGCGCCGGCGTGGCCACCGTCAGCAGCCACGTGTACGCCGTGAACGCCACGATCGAGCCGAACACGACCAGGTACGCCAGCGAGAGCACCGACCGCGCCGTCAGCGCATCCAGCGACAGGCGCTGCGGCTCACCCGCCAGCGCCGACATCCCCAGCAGCAGCACCCCGCCGCAGAGCATCTCGATCGCCGTGGTCATCAGCAGGCTCCGCGGCAGCGCCATCCGCCCTGCCAGAACCGACCCCAACGACCACGCCAGGGTTGACAGCAGCAGCGCGGCCGCGGGGCCCGGGGCGATCCCGCCCGCGTCGGTCGGTGTACCCGGCGCGCCCGCCGCTGAAACGCCCACGAGGCGCAGCAGGTTCTCCGGCCCGATGAGCAGCACCATCCCGATCAGCCCCGCGGCCAGGCCGACCCACGTCCCGGCCGAGGCGCGCGTCCCGGCCCCCCCGGCGCGCCCGCAGCCCGCGAGCACGACCATCCACATGGGCACCATGGCGATCATGAGGGCCACCAGCGCCGACGGCACCTGCTGCTCGGCCCACGTGACCGTGCCGTTGCCCCAGGTGAGCATGAGCGCGCCCAGCACGGCCCCGCTGCGCCACTGCACCGCCGTCGGGCGCGCCGTGCCGCGCAGGCGCAGGCCGACGTACAGGATCGTTCCGGCGGTAAGGAACCGCGTGCCGGCCATGAAGAACGGCGGCATCCCCTCGATGCCCCACTTGATGGCCAGGAAGGTCGAGCCCCAGATGAAGTACACGGCCGCGAAGGCGAGGAGAACGAGGGCGAGCGGGGCGCGGGATAGGTGATGGCGGGGCGGCATGGGGTATGGGGTGAATAGGGTATGGGGCGCGGCGGCGCCGTCGGCAATGGGAACGGGCCCAACAGGTTGCCGACAGGCCGCATCAACGAAAAACCCCTCGTTGGCGCGAGGGGCTCTCTGATCCGGTTCGTAGGAGGTCTCGCCTCAATCCTCCGGCACGTTGTCGCTCGTCACCACCTGCCGGAACTTGGCGCGCAGTTTCTTCGTGATCGGGCCCTCGCCCGCCGAGATCGTCTCGTGGTCGATCTGCGTCACGGCGATGATCTCCGCGGCCGAGCCGGTCAGGAACACCTCGTCGGCCGCGAGCACCTCTTCCAGGCGCAGGTTCTTCTCGGTGCACGGCACGCCGCAGGCTTTGGCCAGGTGCTCCATCACGAAGCGGCGGGTGATCCCTTCGAGCAGCCCGGCGTCCGACGGCGGCGTGAAGAGTCGGCCGGCCTTGACGATGAAGATGTTGTCGCCGGTGCACTCGGTGACGTAGCCGTCCAGGTTGAGCATGATCGCTTCGAGGCAGTCCGCCTCGATCGCCTCGACCTTGGCCAGGATGTTGTTCAGGTAGTTGAGGCTCTTGACCCGCGGATCGAGGCACGGGATCGGGGTCTTGGGGCGCTTGGCCACGATCACCTTCATCCCGGTCTGGTACAACTCGGCCGGGTACAGGTGGATCTGGTCGGCGATGCAGATGATCCCGGGCATCGGGCACTTGCGCGGGTCGAGGCCCAGCGTGCCGAAGCCGCGGGTGACGACCAGCCGGATGTACCCCTCGCGCAGGTCGTTGGCCTGGATGCACCGGCGCATGATGGCGACCATCTCGTCGCGCGAGATGGGGATGGTCAGGCGGATCCCCTCGGCGGATTTCCAGATGCGGTCCATGTGCTGGCCGCACTTGAAGATCTTGCC
>JBGPGM010000235.1:0-4560 GCA_041483855.1 Phycisphaerae bacterium
CCTGCCGCCGCTTCGCGGCGTCCCTCGTGAAGTCCGGCTTCGAAGGGCCGCTCGTGTTCGAGTGGGACCGCTTGTGGTTCGGCGACCTGGAGCCCCCCGAGAAAATCCTGCCGGGGGCGGCCAAGTCGCTATTCGGCTGGATCGCCGAGGCGATGGTCACGCGCGGGACGGGCAGTGCGGCGGCGGCGTCCACGCGACGGTGATCGCAGTCGGCCGGCACTGGCAGGGCCCGCGCACCAATACGATGTTCGAGTGGAGACGGACCCGGTCCAGCTCGGTCGCGAAGTGGTGCAGGCGTGCCTGGACATGGGCTTTGCGCAGGCGGGCGTGGCCGAGGCGCGCGCGTCCCAGTGGGCCGACGAGTTCCGCGCCTGGCTCGCCGCGGGCGAACACGGCACGATGCGCTGGATGGAGGACGCGATCCCCGAGCGGCTGGACCCGTGCCGGCTCCTGCCCGGGGCGCGTGGGGTCATCCTGGTGGCGGACCAGTACGCGGCGCGGGGCGGCGTTGGCGGCGGCGCCGAACGGCCCGGCAGCGCCACGCCGGGCGCGTCCGTCCGGGGCGCCATCGCCCGCTACGCCCGGGGGCGCGATTACCACTCCGTTATCAAGAAGCGTCTGCACCGTCTGGCCGACCGCTTGCGGGCCCGCTTCCCCGGCCAGCGGTTCCGCTCGTTCGTGGACACCGCCCCGGTCATGGAGCGAGAGCACGCCGTGGCCGCCGGCCTGGGCTGGATCGGCAAGCACACCCTGCTGATGCACCCGCGCCTGGGCAGCTACCTGCTGCTGGGGGGCATCATCACCACGCTGGACATCGGGCATGAGCCGGACCAGCGGCCCGAGCCCGACCATTGCGGCACGTGTACACGCTGCATCGATGCCTGCCCCACCGGCGCCATCACACCGCATTCCGTCGACGCCCGGCGCTGCATCAGTTACCTGACGATTGAACACGAAGGGCCGATCGAGCCGTCGCTGCGGCGCGCCATGGGCGAGTGGATCTTCGGCTGCGACATCTGCCAGGAGGTGTGCCCGTTCAACGCCCCGCGCGAGCGGGCCGCCGGGCGCGACCCCGAGTCACGGGTCAACCCCGCGTACGCGCCGCGGCGTGCGTCGCTGGACGTGCTGGCGGTGCTGGGCTGGGGCGAGGCGAACCGGCGCGGCGCGTTCGGGGCCAGCGCCATGCGGCGCGCCGGGCTGGACATGATGAAGCGGAACGCGCTGATCGTCGCGGGGAACGCCCTGCGCACCCGCAGCGTCCCCGGCGTGCTCGAGCGCGTTCGAGCGCTGGCGGAGGACCCGCGCGAGTCGGAACTCGTCCGCCAAACGGCTCGTGACGTGCTGGCCGAGCGGGCCGGTTGACGGCGCGAACCCCGCGGGCGCACCCCGAACGAAAAACCCCCGACGGAGCGGGGGTTGGGATCGACTCCGCGACGGTGTGCGCGTCAGCACCCCGCTGGCGGCGTGAAGAAGCACGTCAGGAAATCGAAGAAGTCCTGGCTGTCGGTCACCCCGTTCATGTTGAAGTCCGCGTTGCCGGCGAAGAAGGCCGTCAGGAAGTCGAAGAAGTCCTGGCTGTTGAGCGCTCCGGAGTGGTTCCAATCGCACGGGCACGGCGTCGAGCACGTCCCGGGGGCGATCGTCACGTACTGGTTCCCCAGGATGCCGGCAAAGTTGACGTTCCGAACCTCGCCCAGGTTCATCGAGTTGGCCGGCAGCCCGCCTACCACCTGGTTCGACAGGTACGTATGGTCGCCGCTGGCGATGAAGGCCGTCACCTTGATGTTGTTCGGGGCGGGGTTGCCGATCGCCGCCAACGGGATGGCGAACTCCACGCCCGTCCGCACCGAGGCCGCGTTCACGTCCGGCGGCGGCGGCGGCGGCACGTTGTCGCCGAAGGCCGTCGGGCGCGTCTGCACCCACTGGATGCTGCCGTAGGAGGCGTCCCGAGTGCCGTCGATCACGGGTGGCGTCGTGCACGTGCCCGGGTTGATGACCACGTACTGGTTGCCCGGGAAGGCCGTGTCGTTGCTGAAATCGATGATCCGCGGCTCGCCCAGGTTCCCCGTCGCCACCGGCGGGTCGCCCAGGATCTGGTTCGAGACGTACCCGTGGTCGTTGCCGTTGAGGAACCCCGCGATCTTGATCGGCGACACCCCATCCCAGCCCAGTTCGTCCAGGCGGATGCTCAGTTCGATCCCCGTCGTGACAGCCGCGGCACCGGCCGCCGAGCTGTCGGTCACGCCGGCGATGTTCGAGTTGTCGATCGACATCTGGATCAGGCCGGGCACCTCGTAGGGGGCCGGGTTGTAGGCGTCGGCCGAGATCAGGCGCGGCGCGAAGGAACTGTAAATCTGGTTCAGCGGGTTCGACATGCTCTGGACGTCCGTCGTCGCGACGCACATCCCGTTGATGTCGAAGCGCACGCACGTGTCGCCGCCGAAGTCCACGGGGTTGTTCGGCGAGCCCAGCGGCCCCTTGTTGCCGCCGTCGAACGAGCCGTAGTCCAGCGCCTCGAAGAAGAACCCGCGGTTGGGCCCGTCCGTCCGCAGGTGCGCCGCGTTAACGAAGTTCGTGAACGTCCCGGCGTTGTTGCCGGTCGTGATGCTGATCCAGTAGTCCGCGGCGAAGCCGGCGTCGAACGTCAGCCCCGGCCCGGTCAGCCGGTTGCAGTTCGGGCTGTTGGGGTCGATCACGCAGTCGGGGTCGTTCGGGTCGGGATACGTACCCTCGCCCATGCGGTTGAGGCCGCCGAAGTCGATATCCTGGTTGTCGTTGCGCAGCGTGTGCTGCCCGCCGGGGCCCACGTCGAAGAATAGGTCCAGCTTGTCGTAGTTCGTCTGCAGGTTGCCCGTGAGCAGGATGTACAGACGGTTGTTGCACACCACCGCGTACAGCCCGTCGATCTCGGACCCGTACGACAGGTCCGGGCTGGGCACGGGCGGCACATAGCCGCCGGGCGTGCCGATCACGCCGCCGATGTTGGAGTTGTTGATCGTGATGCGGATGCCGTCGGGGTTATCCCCGCCGGAGAGCGTGCCGTCCGTGCCCGCGCCTCCCGAGCCCAGGTAGCGCCCCACGCCCCCGTCGTTGGCGTCCACACGCAGGCGGGCGAAGTCGGCGTACGTGGCGAACGGGCTTCCCCCGCAGGTGAAGGAAAGGAAGTAGTCCGCGTTGAAGGCCGTGTCGAACGTCAGGCCGTTGCCCGAACCGTCGTCGCCCATGCGGTTGAGGTTGTTGAAGTTCACATTCGGGTTGTCGCCGCGCAGCCGGTTCTGACCGCCGGCGACCGTGTCGAAGAACAGGTCCAGCTTGTTGAAGTTGGATTCCAGGTTTCCGGTCAGCGTCAGGTATAGGGTGTTTCCGCAGACCGTGGCGAACAGCCCGTCTATCTCCGAGCCGTTGGCCGTGTCGATGTGCCCGCTGGACGAGTTGCCGAAGCCGGTGTAGTTGGATTGGACCCACTGGATTGGCCCGTACACCGGATCAACGGTGCCGTTGACGACGGGCTGCGCGGAGGCCGTCCCGGCCGCGGCGAGTACGAAGCCGATGAAGGCAATGCGAACGCTCGTCATGGATTGACTCCCTCTTCTGGATGATTCCACGCGGAGCCGGCCGCCCGGCGATGAGGCCGTGCCGACGGCCGCGCTCCGTGTTCCCCTGGTGGACGCAACTCGAATATAGAGCGTCCGTGCCGTACAAACCAGAGAAAAGTGTCAAAAGTGGCCCGCGCACCGGTCTGGGTTCCAGTCGCGCCCGGGTTCGCTCGGCTGCCCAAGGGCCGCATCCCGGCGATCTGCCGGCTAGCGCGTCACCCAGAGCCCCGCTTGCCGGGCGGCAACGACCGCCCGCGCGCCGGTTCTCGGGACGACCACACCGGGCTCATCGACCGGATCGATCACGCCCCAGGCCGCGACGAGTGCAGACGCGTCGAACTCCGCGGCCCCGCGATTGAGCACGACCAGCACGGCGCGTCCATTGAGCGACCGCACGAACGCGAACACATCGGGATTACCCGAGGCTACATCGCGCACATCCCCCAAACGCAGGATCGGCCCGATCGTCGGATGCTTGCGCAGCCGCAGCCAGGTGCGATACCGCTGGCGATGGCCGTCCACCGACCGGTCCTGGGCGTTGTCGTTCGGGGCGAGATCCGGCCACGGCAGCGGCTTGCGGCAGTCGGGGTCGTTGCCCCCGTGCATCCCGTATTCATCCCCGTAATAAACCATGGGGGAGCCCGAGTACGTTGCCTGCAGGGCCAGCCCCAGTGCGCCCAGGTCGTACGCCCGCGCCTGCGGGCGAGCCGGTTCCGCGCCGGGGCGCACCATGATCTCGTCGATCGTCGCGGCGGGGTCCGCGGCGGCGGTCTGGATCATGGTGACCAGGCGCGCCGTGTCGTGCGAATCGAGCAGGTTCATCTGGACGAGATCCGCTTGAGGGGCGTTGCAGAAGACCTGCTCCAACGCCGCCGCGAGCTGCTGCGACGTCATCGCCGGGCGGCACAGCCACCCGAGCACCGCCCGGGCAAAGGGATAGTTCATCTGCCCATCGAAGGCCCGC
>JBGPGM010000236.1:0-4557 GCA_041483855.1 Phycisphaerae bacterium
CCCGGTGATGTCGTTCATGCGGTAGTTGTACCCGATGAACTCGTGCAGGTACTTGTCCGTCTCGCCGTGCGAACGCAGCAGCCTGATCGACCGGGCCAGCGCATCGTCGTTGCAGGTGACCATCCCGCCCTCGCCCGTGGCCAGGTTCTTGGTGGCGTAGAACGAGTACGTCACCGCATCGCCGAAGGCGCCGATGCCCCGGCCGTCGTATCGGGCCAGGTGCGCCTGGGCCGCGTCGTAGATCACTTTCAGCCCGTGCTGGCGGGCCAGCGCCTGGACCGCGTCGATGTCGACGGGGCAGCCGTACAGGTGCGTGCAGGCGATGGCCGTCGTGCGCTTGGTGATCCGCTTGGCCGCGTCCGCGGCGTCGAACTGGTACGTCTCGGGGTCGGCATCGCAGAAGATCGGGTTGGCGCCGCGCGCGACCACCATCGAGACCGTGGCGATGAACGACCACGCGGGCACCAGCACGTCATCGCCCGCGCCGAACAGCGGCTCGTAGGCCAGTTGCAGCGCGCACGTTCCATTGGCGCACGTCATCGCGTGCTTGGCCCCGGAGAGCCGAGCGAACCGCTCCTCGAGTTCCGCGCACCTGGTCGCGGCCCGGAGCATCCCCGACCGCAGCACCCCGATCGCCGCCTGGATGTCCGCCTCGGCCAGCGCCGGGGACATGAACGGGACCGGCATCTTGGCGACGGGCGTACCGCCATCCAAGGCCAGTCTCACGGCGGGAACGCTCACGGGATGGTGGCTGGTTACACGCGCTGCCTGCATCTCAAACCTCCTGGCCCCCGTCCGATCGTGCGCCCAAACCACCCATACAGGGGATTGTTCGGAGGCCCTGTCCAAGTAGGCCGGAAGGATAGCCGCCGATTCCGAGCGCGGCCGCGGCCGATGACATGGAACGGCCCGCCCTGCAACCGCCGCCAACATGCCGACGAACAGTCCCACGACAACCCGAACCCCGCCCACCTGCCGTCCGCACAGCCGGATACGGCAGGAATCTGCATCTAGTATCAACACCATGAGAACCACGGCACTTGCGGCACCCATCCTGCTGGCCGGCGCTGTCGCCGTCCTGTCAGCTGCCCAACCCCCCCCATCCCCCCCACCGGCGTCGTCCCCAGCCCCCGCCCGAACCGCGGCGCCCCAACCGGCTCCAGCTCCCGCGGCTGCCACGGAGGACGAGTGGCTGACGCTCGCCGCCAGGTTCAGCGCAATCAAGGTGGACAGCAAGGCGAGCCATGATGCGACGATGTCCTTCACCGTCCCGACCGAGGTCCGCGAGATCCTGGTCGTGGGCGGCCAGCACGTCCACAAGGGTGACATCCTCGTGCGCGGGCGCGACACCGAGTTCGTCGCCTCGCTCGAGCAGCAGCGCTTGCAGGCCAAGACCGACTACGAGGTCAAGAACGCCGAGAAGGCCCTGGAACTGGCCCAACTCAAGTACACGGGGCTGACCAAGGGCGGCGTGGGTTCCGAGTACGAGATCGAGGAGGCCCGCATCCAGCGCGACGTGTCCCAGATCCAGCTGGACATGGCCAAGATGCGCCTGGAGATCGAGAAGATCAAGCTCAAGCAGGCCGAGGGCCTCGTCGAGCGGTACCGCCTCGAGGCCCAGTTCGACGGCACCGTGGACAAGGTCTCTGTCGAGCTCGGGCAGACCGTCAGCGACCGCGACGCCGCGGTGCGCGTGGTCAACACCGAGCGGCTGTGGCTGGACGCACTGACCCCGGTATCCGACACGATCCGGCTGAAGCTGGCCCAGGGGCAGAAGGCGTGGGTGCTGCTCAACCTCGCCGGCCGGCCAACGCTGGTCGAGGGGACGATTCTCTATGTCTCGCCGGTGGCCGAGTCGGTCAGCCAGACGCGCATGGTCCGCGTGGAACTTGTCAACAAGGAGGGCTGGCCCGCCGGGACGCAGTCGCGGGTGCGCTTTACCGATCCCGGCCCGGAGTGGAACGAGCACCGCCTCGCCGGCTCCGGTCAGGCCCTGGGCGGGGAGAAGACCCCGTGATCGACCTGACGAACCTCAAGGCCCCCGGCTGGCAGGCCGTCGTGGCCGAGTTGTCCGCGGGCGCGCCGGACGACAAGGTCTTTTTCGAGCGCCTCATGCGTGTGCTGGCCCAGGTCAGCGCCGCGCGCCAGACCACGCTGTACCTGCCGAGCCGCACGGATGGAGAAGAGGTCGAGGCCCGCGCCGTCAGTACCTGGCCGGCCTCCCCCGTCCTCGAACCCGTCGCCGACGACGCTGCTTCGGGCGGCGAGATCGAGGCGGAGGCCAGGAGCGCGGCCCGCGCGGCGTTCGAGTCCGGCGCGCCCCGGGCCTTCGGCCTGGACAAGCAGGCCCAGTACTACGACTCTTCACCCGGCAAGGGCTACCTCCTGTCCATCCCCCTGGTCACGCGCCCCGCCGTGCCTGGCCCGCCCGGCCAGCCCGCCCAGGCGGCCGCGGTCGCCGCCGTCGTGGTCATGCGCATCGAGCCGCGCTCCCGCGAGGCGGTCCGCTCGACCCTGGCCATGGCCGAGGTGCTCGCCGGGTACGTCGGAGCCCACGCCACGCGACAGCAGCTGCGGCGCATGCAGGCCGCGGGCTTTGCGCTGGACCTGGCCACGCGCCTGATCGCTTCGATCAACACGGCGCCGTCGTTCCGCGGCAGCGTGCTGCAACTGGTGAACGACCTGTCGCGCCAGTTCGGCGTGGAACGAGTGGCCCTGGGCTGGGTGCGCGGCTGGGACCAGACGGGCGACGCCGTGCGCGTCGAGGCCATCAGCGATACCGAGCACTTCGACCGGCGCATGGCGATGGTGCAGCGGCTGCAAGGGGCGATGGAGGAATGCCTCGACCAGGAGCAGCCCGTGATGTTCCCGCAGCCGCCGGCCGAGGGGCCCGGGGCGGACGTGCTGCTCTCGCAGGCGATCGTGCAGGCGCACCGCGAGTTGGCGGCTGGCGACAACAAGCTCAAGGTCTGCTCGATCCCGCTGCGCGTCGATGAGACCGTCGTCGGCGTGGTCACGATCGAATCGGCCGCCGAGGGGCCCATCGACCTGGGGACGATCGAGTTGATCCAGGCGGCGCTGGACCTGGTCGCCCCCGTGCTCCGCATCCGGCGCAGCGACGACCGGAACCTGGCGCTGCGGGCGTGGGACTCGACGGTCAAGGGGGCGGCGTGGGCGGTCGGGTCGAAGCACACGGTCTGGAAGGGCGCGGGGATCCTGGCGCTGGCGGCGATCGTCTTCGTGTCGGTCTATCACACGAGCTACCGCGTCGGGGCGGACGCGGTGCTCCAGCCGCGGGTCAAGCGGACGGTCTCGGCACCCTTCAACGGCGTCATCAAGCGGCTGGGCGAGGGGATCCACCCGGGCAAGGTGGTCAAGGAGGGCGATCTGCTGGCCGAACTGGACTCGACGGAATCGGCGCTCAGCGCGGCCGACGCCCGGAGCAAACTGAACCAGGCGATCAAGCAGGCCGAAAAGGCCCGCAACGACGGCAAGGCCGACGAGGCCGCCATCGCCGAGACCCAGGCGGAGCGCGCTCAGGCCGAGTTGAGCGTGCACGAGTACCGGGTCCAGCGGGCCCGGATCGTGGCCCCGATCTCGGGGACGGTGATCGCCGGCGACTTGAAGGACAGGGTGGACGCGGCGGTCAAGCTTGGCGATTCGCTCTTCGAGATCGCGCAGATGGACTCGGTCCTGTGCATCGCGCAGGTGGACGACCGGGATATCTCGCTGCTCAAGCAGGCCATCGCCGACGGCAACGGCGTGGCCGTCGGCGTGATCGTCACCAAGTCTCATCCGGCGATCGCCCACGACCTCGTCGTCGAACAGGTGGTCCCGCTGGCCACAGCCAAGGAGGGCAAGAACACGTTCGAGGTCCGCGCCCGCGTGGAGAACCCCGCCGAATGGATGACCCCGGGGATGGAGGGCCTGGCGAAGTTCAGGACGCAGCGCCACTCGCTGCTCTGGATCGGCTCGCGCCGCATCGTGGACACGATCCGCCTCTGGCTCTGGTAACCGCCCCACCGCTCACTGCGGCTCCGCCCTGTTGGCTGCTCCCGATGACCGACCGCCCCACATTCAGCCCCTTCTGGCACCGCGTGCGGACGATGAAGCCGCGCCTGCGACCTCACGTGCAGATCACGCGCCAGCGGTACCGCGGGCGGCGCTGGCACGTGGTGCACGACCCGGCCTCGAACCAGTTCTACCGGCTCAACCCGATCGCCTACGACTTCGTGGCGATGCTCGACGGCGTGCGCGACGTCGAGACGGCCTGGAAGATCTCGCTGGGCAAGTTCGGCGACAGCGCCCCGACGCAGAACGAGGTGATCCAGCTGCTGGGGCAGCTGTACAACTCGAACCTGCTGTCGGTGGACTCCACGCCCGAGACGGAGCAGCTGCTGCGTCGCGGGCGCGACCGCCTCAAGAAGAAGATCCAGCAGCAGGCGATCGGGATCATGTACTTCCGCATCCGCCTGTTCAACCCGGACCGGATGCTCACGGCGCTGGAGCCGATCTTCCGGCCCCTGCTCAACCGCTGGGGGCTGCTGGCCTGGGCGG
>JBGPGM010000237.1:0-4555 GCA_041483855.1 Phycisphaerae bacterium
GTCCAAGGGCGCCGGCGCGGCCAACGCCGTGGTCCGGGCGCTGACCAAGGCTCAGGAACTGGCCACCGACATCAACCCCGACTACGCCGCCGCCGCCGCCCTGCTCCGCCAGACCATGGCCGGCCCCGACGGCAACGACGTGCGCCTCGCCCAGATGCTCGCCCAGGTGCTGGCGATGATGAACGACCGGACGGGCGCGATCGCGGCGGTCGACGACGCGCTCAAGAAATGGCCGGACGACGCGCGGCTCAAGGGATACGCCAAAGCGCTGAGCAGCGAAGACCCGCTGGCGGCCCCGCGCGAGGCCATCGAGAAGGCCGAGATCTCCGACGCCCGCAAGCACGCCCAGTTGTACATGCTCTACATGCGGGCCGGAAAGGCCGACCTGGCGCAGAAGGAACTGGACGCCGCCATCGCCGCCGATCCCAAGGACGAGATGGTCATCGAACTGCAGTTCCAGC
Source organism: Phycisphaerae bacterium (assembly GCA_041483855.1). GTDB lineage: Bacteria > Planctomycetota > Phycisphaerae > Phycisphaerales > UBA1924 > JBGPGM01. The sequence continues at coordinate 462 of JBGPGM010000237.1, forward strand.
GGGCGCTGGTGAACAAGGACACGCCGACGGTCAAGCGGCTCGTGGAACTCGCCATCGCCAGGAACCTCGACCGCGTCAACGGGTTGACGTACCGGGCCCGGCAGGAGCTGGTCGACGAGAACTACGCCGCCGGCGCCGCGACCCTGGAGCAGGCCCTGAGCATCGACCGGCTCAACGCCCTGTCCTGGCGGCAGCTGGGCCTGGCGCGCCTGCGGCTCAAGCAGCCGGACCAGGCGCTGGCGGCCTTCGGCCGGGCGCTGGAGATCCGTCCCACCGACCTGCCGTCCATCAACGGGCGGCTCATGGCGCTGGTCGGCCTTGGCCAGAACGACCAGGCGCTGGCCCTGGCCCGGGAGTCCTTCGAGCGGGCTCGCAGCGACCCCGAGTTCCTTGAGATGTGGCTCCAGTTGGAGGGCGTGGCGGCCGACGGCGACCGGGCCAAGGCCTTGCAAATACGCCGCCAGCTGGCCGCTCGCTCCCCCGACAACACCGCCAACAAGATCGAGATGGTCAGGCTGCTCGCCGCCAGCAAGCAGTGGGAGGAGGCCCGGACCCTGCTGGCGGAACTGCGCAAGAAGTCGGACTCGCTGGTCCTGGTGGACATGGACGCCCGCCTGCAGGGCGAGCAGGGCAAGGTGTTGGCCGGTGCCGAGGCCTACAAGGACTTCATCAACGCCATCCCTCCCGAGAAGGAGACGGATGACATGTTCATCGCCATGAGCCGCTTCCTGCTCGACTACGGCCTGGCCGACGCCGCGCTGGACGTGCTCCGCCAGGGCCGACCCCATCAGGACCCGGTGTTCCGCGGCGCCGACCGCGCCATCGCCGACGTGCAGTTCGACCTGGGCCGGCTCGAGGATGCCCTCGCCTCCTACAGCACCGTGCGCGACGCCGGCAGCAAGGACGCCGACAACCGGCTCGTCACCCGCATGATCGAGTGCATGATCCTCCTCAAGCGCTTCGACCAGGCGCAGAAGACCCTGCAGTCCCTTGGCGCGGCCGTGGACACGGACAAGCGGCTGCTCCTGCTGGCCGCAGAGACCGCCGCCGGACAGGGCGACCCCGCCCACGCGCGCCGGCTCTACGACCAGTGCATCGCCCTGGACCCCAAGGACGCGCTGGGGTACACGAAGCGCGGCGAGTTCAGCCTTCGCGACCCCAGCGCCGCGCCCGCCGCGGAAGCGGATTTCAAGAAGGCCCTGGAACTGGCCCCGCGCGCGGCGCTGCCGCTGGCGCGCCTGTCGGAACTGCTGGCAAACGCTGGGCGCTGGGACGAGGTCATCCAGGTCCGGCGCGACGCCCTGGCCAAGGACCCGGACAACTCGCAGCTGCGCCTGGGCCTGGTCGGGCTGCTCCTGGACCGCGCCCATCCCTCCGAGGCCGTTGACGTCGTCGAGGCGGCGATCAAGCGCCACCCCGACGACCTCTTCTGGTTCAACCGTGCGGCCGAGGTGCAGGTGCGCCTGGGGCACTTCGACGAAGCCGCGGGGTATTACGCGCGGGTCTGGGAGAAGGTCAAGAACCCCGACACGGCCGCGCTCTACGTCAACTCCATGCTCCGCTCGTCGAAGAAGGACCCCGCCAAGGCTCTGGAGGCGCTGAGCGACCCGAACCTGGAGGTGGACAAGAGCGTGCTGCTGCTGATCACCCGCGCCCAGGTCCTCCTGCTGAACAAGGATCGATGGGACGACGCCCGCGCGGACGTCGCGGCCGCGGCCGCGCTGATGAACCCGAACGACCCATCGTCGGTCGGCGCGTTCTTCGGCGGGGTCGAGCAGTTGGTCCCCCCGCTGCCGGACCGACTCAAGATGCTGGGGTTTGTGCAGCCCAAGGGCGGCTTCACGGGTTGGGCGGCGTGGACGATGGCCCAACTGAAGATCCAGCAACCCGAGACGCTGGACGAGGGCGTGTCGATGCTCAACCACCTGGCCGAGACCAGCGAGGACGGCCGGCTCAAGCTCCAGGTGTACCGCGTGCTCGGGGGCCTGTACTACCGCCAGAAGAAGTTCGAGGACGCCGTGACTTGGTTCCGCAAGGGTGTGGACCTCAAGCCCGACGACGTGGAACTGAACAACAACTTGGCCTACGCGCTGGGGTCGGACCTGGGCCGCCCCAAGGACGCCCGCCCCTTCGCCGAGAAGGCCGTACAGCTCTCCCCGCGCGACGCCATGGTCCTGGACACCCTCGGCGCCGTCCTGCTGGCCCTGGACGAACTGGACCAGGCCCAGTTGCGGCTGGACCAGGCCGCGGCCTCGGCGACGACGGAGACCTCCAAGGCGGCGATCTTCCTGCACCAGGGGCGGCTCAAGCTCAAGAAGAATGACCGGATCGGAGCCTCTCGATACTCCGATCTTCTGGACGGCCTGGTGCGTAGCAACGACAAGGTCCGCGAGATCTACGGCGCGGACCTGGAGTTGCTCAAGAGAGATATCGGGTCGAAATAACCAGTTCGGGAGCGGTCAGGCCCGACCGGGCCCAAGCCGCCCCCGCCAAGGACCGAAAAAGAGGACGAGACCGGGCAGTGACGCCCCAGGCATGCCGAGGGAACCATATATGAGTACCGCGCCCCCGCCGACCCGACCCTCCACGCCGACTACCGGCCGACCCGGGTCGGGCGCGCCGCACGCTGCGAGCGGCGGGTTCGTGCCCATCGACCCCGTGAAACTGGTGCGCCAGCACTGGGCGACGCTGGTGGGCGCTCTCTTCGCTGGCATATTCATCGGCGCCGGCATGCACTTCGCCATCCTCTACACCTACCCCACCTTCACCAGCATCGTCACCTACGAGTGCGTGGACCCCGTCACCAACCCCAAGGAGATCGGACGCCAGTCCATCGCCCGCGACGACTACGACCGGTTCATGGCCACCCAGGTCGCCGTCATGAAGTCGGAACTCATCCTGCGCGAGGCCGTGCAGAAGCCGGAGATCCGCAAGACCGAGTGGGTCAAGCCGTACCTCTCCGCCAGCGACAAGATCCAGGTCGAGAAGGCGGCGGAGAAACTGGGCGAGCAGATCTCGGCGCGCGGCCTAACCGGAACCAGCCTCATGCAGCTGAGCATGTCCTGGCGCAAGCCCGTGGACGCGGCGATCATCGTCAACGCCGTGGATGAGGCCTACCAGCAGGACCTGAAGGAGAAGAACCGCTCACAGTCCGCTGACCGTCGCCAGGCCCTGGGCCGTAGCCTGCAGCAGCTCCGCGACGAGGTCAAGCGCCTCAACTCCCAGCGCGACAACCTGCTTGGCACAAACCACGTAGACGCGATCGAGGGGGCCGCCCAGTCCGAGTCCCTCAAGGTCGTCAAGCTCCAGCAGGACCTGGTCGAACTGACGTCCGCCATCGCGCGCTCCAAGTCGCAACTCGAGGGGTACCAGAAGCAGCTGGAGGCCACCGGCGCACCCGTCTACCCCGACGTCGTCCGCGAGGAGGCCCAGCACGACCCAATCGTCCAGAAGTTCAATAGCGACATCGCCTCGCTCAAGGCCGAGGTCGGGTCGATTCTGGCGCAGGGGTACGGCGACGAACACCCGGACGTCATCCTGATCCGCTCGCGGATCGCCTCGCAGACCAAGGAACTCGACGACGCCACCCAGGCCATCCTCCGAAAGATATTCGACGCCGTCGTGGACAACGCCAAGACGCAGGTGACCGGCCTGACCGCCGCCGAGGACGATCTCAAGAAGAAACTGGACGAGGCCAGCAAGCGCCGCGAGGACCTCGTGCTTATGAAGGTCCAGTACGACACCCTCACCGCCGACGTCGAGCGGCAGAGCAAGGAGCTCTTCGAGACCGAGGCGGCGATCAAGGACATCGAGACCATCGCCGGCATCGAGGTCGCCAACCGGGTCCGGCGCATCAACTCCGGCCAGATCCCCAAGTTCGTCTCCTTCCCGCGCCTGGAAATCCTCATCCCCCTGGGCGCCGTCCTGGTTACCGGCCTGGTCGGCGGCCTGATCGCCCTGCGGGAACTGCTGGACCAGCGGGTGCGCGGCCCGGCGGACATCGCCGTCATCCCGCGCGTCAAGGTCCTGGGCATCATCCCACAGGCGTCCGAGGACCCCTCGCGACCCGTCGCCGTCGAGACCGCCTTCCGCGA
>JBGPGM010000238.1:0-4541 GCA_041483855.1 Phycisphaerae bacterium
GCTGTTCGCCGATTAAAGTGGTACGCGAGCTGGGTTCAGACCGGCGTGAGCCAGGTCGGTCCCTATCTGCTGTGGGCGTTGCAAGTTTGAGAGGAGTCAACCCTAGTACGAGAGGATTGGGTTGGACCAACCCCTGGTGATCCAGTTGGGCCGCTAGGCCCATAGCTGGGTAGCTACGTTGGGCAGGGATAACCGCTGAAAGCATCTAAGCGGGAAGCCCCCCTCAAGATGAGACTTGCTGGTCGCAAGACGAAAGACCCCTGGTAGACCACCAGGTTGATAGGCCGCGCGTGCAAGGGCAGAAATGCCTTCAGCGGAGCGGTACTAACGGTCGAAGGCTTGATCACTCCAACCGGGCCCCGCGCCGAATCGCTCGGCGCCGGGCGCCGGCCAACCCGGAGTGTTGAACGCCCGCTCTCCAAGAAGATCCGCGTTTCGTTGTCGATATTCGTCGGCGGTCGCTCTCGATCCGGCGCGTGCTCGCAGTTTACACCCGACCATCCTTCCGACTTCTTCCCCCGTCCGGCGCGCCCCTCAAGGCGCGGGCGGCGGGGATCACAGGTCCATCCGGGCGACGCCTGACGGCGTCGGCCCGGGTTTGTCGGTGGTCATTGGCCCGGGGTCACACCTGTTCCCATCCCGAACACAGCAGTTAAGCCCGGGCCGCCGATGATACTGCATCGCGGGAAAGTAGGTTGCCGCCGGCGTTACGGCCCCTCCAAGGGACACCTTGGCGGGGCCTTTTCATTGGACGGACCGACCTTGGCGCCCTTGCGCCACGCCCCGGTCCGCCGGGGCGTGCGCCGCCCAACATCTACCGGAAGTCCCTCGACCCCACCACGAGCCCGTCCAACTCGGGGTCCAAACCCCGCAGCGTCGCGGCGATGACGTGCACCACCCCGTCCTGCCGCTGCACGCGTCCGTGCGCAATCAGCAGGCGGGAGCCGGCCGCTCGCCGGAAGCGTTGATAGACACGGGACCAGATGATGAGGTTGGCGATCCCCGTCTCGTCCTCCAATGTCATAAAGGTCACGCCATCCGCCGTTCCGGGGCGCTGGCGGACCAGGACCAGCCCGGCGACCGTGACCCATTCGTCGTTGGGCGTGCTCTGCGGGTCTCGCAGGCGGGCGCAGGGGACCGCGCCCAGGGCGCGGAGCCGCTGGCGCGAAAAGGAGACCGGGTGAGCCTTGAGGGAGAGCCCGGTCGTGGCGTAGTCGAGCACGACCTGGCGCTGCGCCCCGATCTCCGGAAGCCGCACGGCCCCTCCGCCCTCGTGCGCCCGTGGGTTCGAGTCGATCGAATCGTCGAACAGCGGCAGCTTGTCGTCGCGCAGCAGCCTCGCGTGCCAGAGCGCCTGCTGGCGGGAGAGGCCCATCGAGCCGAAGGCGTCGGCCGCGGCGAGCCGACGGAACGTGGAAGCCTTCGCGCCGCTGCGGCGCCAGAGGGAGAGCAGCGACGCGGGCGCTTCGTGCCCAACGACCGGCGCGCGGATCTTCTCGACCTCGGGCCGGCCGATGCCGTTGACCAGGCGCATCCCGATCCGCAGAGCCCCGTCGCCCTCGACGGAACAGTCCCAACCGCTGTACCGCACGTCGATCGGGCGGACCTGGACCTGGTGTTCCTTGGCGTCGCGGATCAGTTGCGCCGGGGCGTAGAAGCCCATCGGCTGGCTGTTGAGGAGCGCGCCGGTGAACTCGGCGGGGTGGTGCCGCTTCAGCCACGCCGAGGCGTACACCAGGAGCGCGAACGACGCGGCGTGGCTCTCCGGAAAGCCGTACTCGCTGAATCCCTTGATCTGGTCGAAGCAGCGCTCGGCGAACTCGCGAGAGATGCCCTTGGCGACCATCCCGTCGATGAGCTTCTGTCCGAAGCGGTAGATCTGATCGCCCTTGCGCTTCCACGCGGCCATCGCGCGCCGGAGTTGATCGGCCTCGCCGGGCGTGAAGCCCGCGGCCTTCACCGCCAGGGCCATGCACTGCTCCTGGAAGAGCGGCACGCCGAGCGTCTTGGCGAGCACCTCTTCCACGGATGCGTGAACGTACTCGACCTTCTCTTCTCCGGACCGCCGCCGCAGGTACGGATGGACCATGTCCCCCTGGATCGGCCCGGGGCGGACGATCGCGACCTCGATCACCAGGTCGTAGAAGCACACCGGCCTGAGACGCGGCAGCATGGACATCTGCGCGCGGCTCTCGATCTGGAACACCCCGATCGTGTCGGCGCGCCGGATCATCTCGTATGTTTCAGGGTCCTCCTTTGGAATAGTGTCAAGGGTCAAGAACGTGCCGTGGCGCTGGTTCACCAGGTCCATGCACCGGCGCAGCGCCGTGAGCATCCCCAGGCCCAGCACGTCCACCTTGAGCATTCCGACCGCGTCGATGTCGTCCTTGTCCCACTCGATCACGGTGCGATCGGGCATGGCCGCGTTCTCGACGGGGACCAGTTCGCACAGCGGCGTGCGGGTGATGACGAAGCCGCCGACGTGCTGGGAAAGATGACGCGGGAAGCCGAGCAACTCGCCGACCAGGCGGGCCAGCCACCGCAGGGTCGGGTCATCGGGGTTGAGCCCCAGCCCGCGCAGTTGATCGGGATTGATGACGCCCTCGTCCCACCATTCGATGTCCTTGGCCAGGCGATCCACAAGGTCCAGCGAAAGACCCAGCGCCTTGCCCACATCGCGCACGGCGCTGCGGCGGCGGTAGGTAATGACCTCGGCCGCGAGCGCCGCCCGATCGCGCCCGTACTTCCTGTAGATGTACTGGATGACCACCTCGCGGCGCTCGTGCTCGAAGTCGATGTCGATGTCCGGCGGTTCGTTGCGCTCCTTGCTCACGAATCGCTCGAACAGCAGATCGATCCGGCTGGGATCGACCGCCGTGACGCCCAGGCAATAGCAAACGGCGGAGTTGGCCGCCGCGCCGCGGCCCTGGCACAGGATGGGCGCCCAGCCCTCCGGCGGCGGATCTCGCGGTCGCTCCCGGCCGGACCGGGCGAACCGCACCAGGTCGTGCACGGTCAGGAAGTACGGCGCGTAGTTCAGGTCCGCGATCAGCCTGAGCTCGTGTTCGATCTGCCCTCGCACCTTGTCGGGCACACCCGCGGGATACTTCTCCGCCGCCCCCTTCCAGGCAAGATCAGCCAGATGCCGTATCGGCGTCGTGCCCTCGGGCACGACCTCGTCGGGGTATTCGTAGCGGAGCTGGTCGAGGCTGAAGCCCGCGGTGCGGTCCGCGATCTCCACGGTGCGATTGAGCGCCCCGGGACAGGGCGCGAAGAGCCGGTGCATCTCGTCGAGGGCTTTCAAGTGCCGCTCGGCGTTGGCGTGCAGCCGGAAGCCCGCCTGCGCGAGCGTGCACCCATGACGAATGCAGGTGAGAACATCCTGGAGCATGCGGCGGTCGGGATGGTGATAGTGCGCGTCGGTGGTCGCCACGATCGGAATGCCGCGCCGTTCCGCGAGGTCGGCGAGCCGATGGAAACATCCGGCGTCATCCGGGCCATAGAGCACGCGGGCGGCGAGCGACAAGCGGTCTTCGTCGAACAGATTTTGGAGCAGGCCGATGGTGGATGCGAATCGGTCTTCGGGATTTCCATCCGCCATGGCAATCGCCAGCAACCCCTGGGCATGGGCGGCCAGATCGTCGGAACTCAAGTGGCACTCGCCTTTCGGAGCACGGCGTTTGCCGGTCGTGAGCAGTCGGCACAGCCGGCGGTACGAGGCCAGGTCCGTGGGATAGACAAAGAGGGAAAGGTCGTCGAGGTCCGTCAGCCGCAGGCGGGTCCCGAGGACAAAGCGGATCCCGGCCTCCTTGGCGGCGACGTGCGCCCTGACAACGCCCGCCAGCGTGTTCGTGTCGGTCAGGGCGATGGCACGGTGGCCCAGCGCCGCGGCCTGATGCACGAGTTCCTCGGGATGACTGGCGCCCGTGAGGAAGGTGTAGTTGCTCGTGACGCACAGTTCCGCGTAGGGCGGGGCAGGCGCGGCGGGGCGTGAGGGCTCGATGACAGGGGTGCTCGGGTTCCGGAACGGGTGCGGCTTGAGCTTGGGGAACTCGTTGTCGGGCACGATCAACTCCATATTCCTTGCACGAACCACCGGCCGATGCCGACTTGCCGGCACACCCAGAGCCAACGCCCCGTCTCCACCTGCACGGTGAAGTAATCTCGATCCGCGGGCCGATCGGGCTGCCTTGCACGCGATCGCGAGCTCCGGTCTCTCTTGCGGTCTCCCGGCCGACCCTGCTCCTTTCCCGCTCTCCCAACTCCCGAGCGCCACCACTCGGCGCCGATCCGTTCGGGACCGACGCAGGAAATGACGCGCCATCGCCGCCCGCGCCAGCCGAGGCTCAGCAAGGGCCCATCGGGTGTGAGCGCGATCACGTCCGCCGGCTCGGGCCGGGACAACAAGAGCGTGGGACGGTCGGCGGTGGTCACGGGCGCGCGGGGAGGGTGGGGCGTGCCACGGGGCACCTCCTCCATCGCCGGCCGCTCCCGGAAGGACCGCTCGGGCAGGTGCGACTCGACCGGTTCGATCCGGACGA
>JBGPGM010000239.1:0-4541 GCA_041483855.1 Phycisphaerae bacterium
CCATCCCGTGCGGCACGCTTCAGTATTACATCCAGGCGCAGACCGTCGGCGGGCTCACTGCCACGTACCCGGCCCTGGGCGCCGGCACGCCGATCATCGCGACGGCGCCGACGCAGTGCCCGACGTGCCCGTGCGACTGGAATCACTCCGGGTCGCTCAACAGCCAGGACTTCTTCGACTTCCTCACGTCGTTCTTCGCCGGCAACGCCGACTTCAATAACTCCGGGGCGACCAACAGCCAGGACTTCTTCGACTTCCTGACGTGCTTCTTCCAGGGTTGCCCGTGATCTCCCGCGCCGAACGGCTCGGGTCGGCCGTCGTTGGCGGCGCGATGACGCAGCGGGTTCGTTCAGTCCACGGCGCGGGGCGCGAATAGGCCGGCGGCGCGGGTGTCGGGCTGCGTTGGTGTTTGTGATAAGTAGTGTCGATGTGGTCCCCTTTCCCCTTTTTTCCTGACAGAAGAAGAGAAACATGAAGAACAGGATGAAGACTGGTCGGATATATCCGGTGGTGCTCGTGGCGGGCTTCGCCGCGCTGGCGTACGGGGGACGGGGGACGGCGTCCCTGGCAGCCGACGGCGCGTCGGCGCCGCCGGGCGAAGCCGCGGCGACCTCCTCGCAAGGGGTCGCCCTGGCGCGACAAGGCTTCATGCGCCAGCACCCGGGCGCGGGGTTCTACCTCACGACGGGCGACCGGATCGCCAGCGTGTACGGCCAGGCCTTCTCCGGCGGCGACACGGCGCAGCAGAGCGCCGACCGGTTTCGCCAGGCGCACGCGGGGATCTTCGGTGTTCCCGCGGGCGACCTGTTGCCGGTGAGCATCCTCGAGGACGCGCGCCCGACTCAGCCGGTGATGTGGGAGAACGGGCGGTACAAGTTCACGCTCGTGTACTACGCCCAGTTCGTCGGCGGTGTGCCGGTCTTCCGCGCCGACCTGCGATGCCTGGTCCGCAACGACCCCGGCTCAGCCCTGGTGCTGGCCAACTCGGCCTTGCGTGACCTGGGTGGGTTTACCATCCCGCCCGGCGCCGCGGGCAAGATCGTGCCGAACCAGGTCGCGTGGGACGCGGCGGGCGCGGCCTTCCCGGGCCTCGCCGTCTTTGCTAATCCCACCGTCGTGGTCTGGGCGGGCGTGGACAACATGGTGGTGCCGCCGGCGCTGGCGTTGCAGTTCGTGGGCGAGGGTCCCGCGCGTGCCAACGGCCTGCCGCTCAAGCGGCTCTTCCTGATTGACGCGCTGACCGGCGTGCTGCTCTACAGCGAGGACCAGGTCGAGGACATCGATGTGACCGGCACGGTCATGGGCATGGGCGGGTTGCCCGGCTGGACCGCCGACGCCTGCGAAACCGAGGTCAGCCGGCCGCTGCCCTACGCCCTGGTCAGCATCACCGGCGGGGCCAGCGCCTACGCCGACGCTACCGGCAACTTCACCATCACCAACCCGGGCACGGCGCCCGTGACGGTCACCAGCGAGACCCGCGGCCACTTCTTCCGCGTCTTCGACCAGGCGCAGAGCACGGAGATCCTGTCGCAGTCGGTGACGCCCCCCGGGCCGGTCAACTTCGTCCACAACGAGTCCAACCTCACCCAGCAGGTGCGGGCCGAGGTCAACGGCTACATCCACGCCAACGTCGTGCGCGACTACGCGCTGACGTACAACCCCGCCTACCCGGTCATCGCCAATCAGACCGAGTTCGCGGTCAACGTGAACCTGGCCCAAACCTGCAACGCCTTCTACAACGGCGCGTCGATCAACTTCTACCTCTCCGGGGGCGGGTGCAACAACACTGCCTTCGGCACCGTCGTGCACCACGAGTACGGCCACCACCTCGTCGCCTCGGCGGGCAGCGGTCAGGACCAGTACGGCGAGGGCACGGGCGACACCATGGGCCTGCTCATCACCGACAGCCCGGTCACCGGCATCGGCTTCCAGTCCTGCTCCGGCGGCATCCGCACCGCGGCCAACAGCGTGCAGTACCCCTGCACAGGCGAGATTCACGCCTGTGGCACGCTCATCTCCGGCTGCGTCTGGAGCACGCGCAACGCCCTGCTGGCGACCAACCCGTCCACCTATCGCTCGATCATCTCGAACCTGGCGATCAACGCCATCCTCATGCACCAGGGCGGCACCATCGCCCCCGATATCACCATCGCCTACCTGACTCTCGACGACAACAACGGCAACATCAACGACGGCACGCCGCACTACAACGAGATCAACACCGGCTTCAGCGCGCACAACATGGCCGCCCCGCCCATCCAGTTGCTCTCCTTCACCTACCCCTCCGGCCGGCCGGCGATCGTCAATCCCAGCGGGGGCGCGGCCTTCACGGTCCAAGTCGCCGGCCTGACGCAGCAGCCCCAGCCGGGCACCGGCACGCTCAGTTACAACAGCGGCAGCGGCTTCGTCACCATCCCGATGACGGAGCTCACCCCGAGCGTCTACCAGGCCAACTTCCCGCCCATCCCTTGCGGCACGAACGTGCTGTACTACGTGAGCGCCCGCACGACAGCCAATGTGGTGGCCAATGACCCCGGCACGGCGCCCAGCACCTCCTACTCCGAGGTCAGCGCCGTCTCCACCACCGCCGTCCTGGCCGACGACTTCGAGATCGACCGCGGCTGGACCGTCGGCGGCGCCGGCTCCGGCGATAACGCCACGACCGGGATATGGGTCCGCGTGGATCCCGTCGGGACGCTCGCACAGCCCGAGGATGATCACACGCCCGACCCGGGTCACATTTGCTTCGTGACGGGCCAAGGAGTGCCGGGCGGCGGGCTGGGCGACAACGACGTGGACGGCGGCCAAACGAGCCTGTTCAGCCCGGTGTTCAGCCTGGTGGGGGCCACGTCGCCGCGGATCAGTTACTGGCGGTGGTACTCAAACGACACCGGCGCGGCCCCGAACGCGGACGTGTTCGTGGTGGACATATCGAACAACAACGGCACCTCGTGGGCGCGCGTCGAGACGGTCGGCCCCACGGGCCCCGAGACGCACGCCGGCTGGTTCTACCATGAGTTCAACCCGACCGGCCTCGTGTCGCCAACGGCGACGATGAAGATGCGCTTCATCGCGTCCGACCTCGGGGCGGGCTCGGTCGTCGAGGCCGCGTTGGACGACTTCCGCGTCGATACGTTCTCCTGCGCCGCGCCCTGCCCGGCGGACTGGAACCACTCGGGGGCGGTCGACAGCCAGGACTTCTTCGACTTCCTGACCGCCTTCTTCGCCGGGGCGGCGGACTTCAACGCCGACGGTGTTACCAACAGCCAGGACTTCTTCGACTTCCTGACCGCCTTCTTCGCGGGCTGCCCATAGCCGGACCAAGGCCATAGACCGAACGCGGCCCCCGGGTCAATCTGGCCCGGGGGCCGTTTGCTTGGGTGGGCGGGGCTGCGGTCCGCCGGCTCCAGATCTGTTGCGGGCGCGAGGGATCTCCATCGCTACTTCAAAGGGACGCATTGCGGTGCGACGGGTCGTGGGGTAGCCTGAAGGTTGTTGGGTCGGAATGGGGGTCGGCTACGGAGCAGGCACGGGAGGCGACAATGGCAGAGCTGGTGGTCATGGGCGCGATGATGACGTGCGACAAGGGGCTTGCACCGGCGAGCCTGATCGTGCTGCCGACAAACCTCGTGATGGCCGGCGGGCCCCCGGCCGCGAACATCCAGGATTACAAGCCGATCGTGAACATCCCGACCTTCGGGATGTGCACGACGCAATCGAACCCGGCGGTGGCCGCGGCGACCTCGGCGGCCATGGGCACGCCGACGCCTGCCCCGTGCGTGCCGGTGACGACGGCGCCGTGGGCGCCCGGGTCGAGCACGGTGATGATCGGCAACCAGCCGGCGCTGAACGACTCGTCCAAGTGCATGTGCTCGTACGGCGGACAGGTCACGATCAGCTACGCGGGCCAGGCGACCGTCCAGGTGCCGTAGCGGCCGGCGCGGAGGGCGGGGCGGGCACGGTCAACGATGAGGCGCCGGCTTGACCTTGCGCAGGTGGCTGCCGATCTGCATGCCGTAGAAGGAACGGCCGACGAAGAAGACCGAGACCAGGAAGAAGAGGCCGGCCAGGATGTGCGTCAGGGTCGTGTCGCCTTCACGGGAGCGCGTCAGGCTGACGGCCAGTTCCACGGCGAGCAGGCCGAAGAGCGTGGTGAACTTGATCACCGGGTTCATGGCTACCGAGGACGTGTCCTTGAAGGGGTCGCCGACGGTGTCGCCCACGACGGTCGCGTCGTGCAGGGGCGTCCCCTTCTGCTTGAGTTCGACCTCGACGACCTTCTTGGCGTTGTCCCAGGCGCCGCCGGCGTTGGCCATGAAGATGGCCTGGAAGAGGCCGAACAGCGCGAGAGAAATCAGGTAGCCGATGAAGAAAAAGGGATCCACGAAGGAAAAGGCCAGCGCGGCGAAGAACACCGCCACGAAGATGTTCAGCATCCCCTTTTGCGCGTATTGCGTGCAGATCTCCACCACTTTCTTACTGTCCGCGACAGAGGCCTTCTCGGCGCCCTCCAGCTTGATATTGGCCTTGATGAATTCCAC
>JBGPGM010000240.1:0-4539 GCA_041483855.1 Phycisphaerae bacterium
GGAATGGTTTCATCCTGACGAACACGATGCGCGCCGAGGAACTGGCCTTCCACAACTTCGTGACCAGCAGCACGCTCGGGTTCGACTTCACAAACTTCAACTACGGCTCGCTCACCGGGCACATCCGCGCGACGGCGACGGGCAAGACGCTGCTGGCCTGGGGCGTCTCCGACGGCACGCAGGGCATCGCCTACGTGCTGCAGAACGGCAACGTCTCCAGCGGCTCGGTCAGCGGCGCCCAACTCGTCATCACCGGTCTGCGCCCTGACCAGGTCGTCGATGCCGAGGTCTGGTCCACCCTCGCCGGCACGACCGGCCCCCTGGCGACCATCTCCGGCACCTACGCCGGCGACGGCACGCTCACCCTCTCGCTCCCCGCATTCACCCTGGACGTGGCCATCAAGTTCAAGGCCCGCGCCACGACCAGCCAGTCGCAGCCCATCGTCTCGATCAACGCCGGCGCGTACCTGGTCACCTTCGCCCTGGGCCTGGACGCCCAGCCCAGCGCCTACATCATCAACGTGAACACCGGCGCCGCCACCACCCAGGACATCGCCTCGCTCGCCCGCTTCTCCGGCAAGGTTGTTGACCTGACGCCCTTCAAGACCGCCGACGGCATGGTCCACCTCGCCGTCACCGACACCAACCACCACGTCTGGTTCTTCACCGGCGATGTCGCGGCCGCCACCTGGAACGCCGTGGACCTCACCGCCACCATCCACGCCGCCGGCCTCACCGGCGACCTCACTACCTACCAACCCTCCTGGGGCTCGATGCACATCGCCGGCCTGGACGCCCGCGGCGACGCCGTCAACTACTGGTGGGCCCCCGGCCTGACTTCCTGGCAACACTCCGACCTGACCGAGTTGTTCAGCGGTCCCACGTTGGCCAAGGGCCTGACCGGCTACGTCGCGGGGTGGGATGGCCTGAACCTGGCTGGCCTGAACTCCGCCGGCGAGGTGATCGTCTACTGGTGGGCCCCCGGCCTGACCAACTGGGAAACGATCAACATGACCACGACGTTCGCCGGCCCGACCCTCACCGGCCAGCTCGACGCCTACGTCACGCCGTGGGGCGGCCTCAACGTCGCCGGCACCAACGCCGCGGGACACCTCTACACCTACTGGTGGGCCCCGGGTATGGGCGCGTGGCAGACGACGGACATCAGCTCGGCCGCGGGCGGCCCGACGATCGTGCGCGGCACGGAAGTCGCGGTCTCCGGCGACGGCGGGATCAACCTCTTCGGGATCGACGCCTCCAACGACCTGCAGATGCTGCGCTGGACGCCGACGGACCAGGTCTGGCGGGCGAGCAACGTGCGGGCGCTGTCCTCGGGCTCGACGATCACCTTCCCGCTGTCGTCGGCCGCGTCGGGCAACCGCATGATCGTCGGCGGCGTGGGCCTGTCGGCGCAGCGTCCGCTAGTGATCTTCTCGTTCTTCCTGGACACGGACACGTGGCAGGCGGACGTCACGCCGCTGGCGGTGGCGGGGTAAGCGCTCGGTGTTGCCCGGGTGACGCATCGACCAAGGCAGTGGTTCGCGTCGTATGCTTTGACGATGAACCCAGGCGAAGCGATCCCAGCGAGAACTCTGTGCCTGGGGTGTGATTACGACCTGACCGGGCTGACACTGGGGCCGTGCCCGGAGTGCGGGCAGGCTTGTGGACCCTTGGAGATCGAAGTCACCCAACGCAGACAGGTGCTGTTGTGGCGCGCCAAGGAAGTTTGGAGCAGCGCATTGTCGCTGCTCGGCTTGCTCCTGCTTGCGGAATGCGTCGGGATGGCCTTCTTCCCTCCCTTTCCGCTGCCCGTGGCCGTTGCCGCCATCGGAGGGCCCGTTGCGTTGGGGGCCAGTGCGCTCTTCGGGGAAGTCTGCTTCCTCTGGGCCAGATCGTCCGCGCGCGCCGTAGGTCGTCTCTTGTGGGTGCAGTGCCTGTGGTGGCTCCATGTGCCTTGGTTGTGCGCCCCGTTCGTAGGATTCGTCGCCGCGGGCGGCTCAGCCCTACTGAGCCGGGTGACCGCCGGTCGCATCGGCATGGAGTCGTCGCTCACCGAACTTGCGATTGCGGGCTCAACGCTCGTGACGACGGGATGCCTGGTCGGCTGGCGCTTCTCGTGGAGACGCCGGCGGCGCGACTATCGAGTGACCGATCTGCGGACCCGGGCGGCCGCCGCGGCTGCGATGTTGTTGACGCTCACCGCAACCGGCGCCTTCGGGCTCATAGCCAGCGTGTTCGCCGCGCAGGTTGTTGACGGAACGATCGGGATTGGCAGTTGGCTCCGGGACTGGAGCCTGGCTCCAATGGCCGCACTCATCTCGCCGGGAATCGGCACTGTTGGTCTGGCCCTGATGCTCCCGTTTCCCGCCTATCCTTCCGCCCAACCGAGCGACACCGCTTTCCAAGGGCACTCACGATGGAAACCACGCTGATTATCCTCAAGCCCGACGCCGTCCAGCGCGCCTTCATCGGCCGCATCATCGCCCGCTTCGAGGACAAGGGCCTCCAGGTCGTCGGCGCCAAGGTCATGAAGATCAGCAAGGACTTGGCCGCGCGCCACTACGAAGCCCACAAGGGCAAGCCCTTCTACGACGGCCTCGTCCGCTTCATGACCGGCAGCCCCGTCATGGTCCTGGCCGTGCGCGGCCTGGGCGCCGTCGCCATCAGCCGCAAACTCATGGGCGCCACCTTCGGCAGCAAGGCCGAGCCCGGAACCATCCGCGGCGACTTCGGCGTCAGCAACTCCTTCAACCTCATCCACGGCAGCGACAGCCCCGAGGCCGCGGCCAGGGAGATCGGGCTCTTCTTCGCCCCCGGTGAGATCGTCGAATACCCGCGCACCATCGACGCGTGGGTCTACGACACCAGCGGTGGCAAGGCGGAATAGCACGGCAGCGCACGCGGGCGGACGCGCACAAAGAAGCCCACGGAACTCAATCCGTGGGCTTGATCGTTCGCTGGCCGCGTCTATAGGGGAGGGATGCGCCCTTGAGCAGTCGCATCAGATGGCTGCGTTGGGCTTGATCGTGCCGACGACTTGCGGGCGCTCATCGATGATCTGGTTGGCCACCTCTCGCCGGTGAACATCGATGGCGCGCGGAAAGTCGAAGGCAATTCGGACCCTGTCACCCTTGATCGAGGCGATGCGAACGACGCCGATGGGATTGGCGGGATCGCCGATCACGACCTCTTCACCTTCCCGCCGCGTGATGACGAGCATGGTCGGAACTCCTGTCGCGTGCCGCGGTCGGCGTGGCTCACCGAGGGTGACTATACCACGGCGGTTCCCAACGCAAAGCGAAAAATGGGAACTTCCGTGCCCCGCGCCGGCATCGCCGTACGAAACCGGGCCGACTCGGCACCGCGAACACATGCCAAACCATCCCGCGCCCGAGCGTCCCTAGTCCACGGCCACGATCCCCTTGACCTCAGGCACGTGCTCCTTGAGATTTCGCTCGATCCCCGTCTGGAGCGTCACCGCGCTCGACGGGCACCCCACGCACGCCCCGTGCAACCGGATCCGCACCATCCCGTCCGGCGTCACGTCGATCAGTTCGACATCGCCCCCGTCCGACTGGACTGCCGGCCGGATCAGGTTGATCACGCGGGCCACACGCTCCGCCAGCGCCGGCGGGATCGCCGGCGGGCGTGCCGCCGCGGCCGGCGTTACGGATGTAGGGGCGCGTGCCACACAGAGGCTCCTGAAGTCGATCGTCCCCAAAGCATAGGGGTCGCCCCCAAACGCCGCCAACCAGACGCCGGGCCGGCCCAGATGGATAGAGTGTCCGTCATGGACCAGACGCCCCGCGGAGTTACCGGCAGGTTTCGCGCCCGCCGGCGGTCAGGGCCGGCGCCGCTGTTGGCGATCTTCGTCTGCGCGGCGACCCTCGGGCTCGGCGGCTGCGCCGGCGGTGGGGGAGCGGCCGGCGCTCAGGGCCCGGTGGACCCCATCGACATCATCCTCGACGCCAAGCGCACCACGCACGAGCGTGTGGACGCCGTGGACGAGGCGTGGGCCAACGCCCAGGCCGGCAAGGCAGACCTCGCCGCGACCCGCGAGACCCTCAAGCGGATGATCTGGAAGACGGAGCCGTCCAACGTCCGCCTGCGGGCGCTGCAGCGGCTCCTGAGCGACACCAACCCGCCCGGGATCGCCGATACCCGCCGCCTCCTGAGCCTGCGCCTGCCCACCGAGGCGGACTGGTCGATGATCACGGCCGTGTGCAAGGCCGCCGCCGATCGCGGATGGGCGGACCTGACCGTCCCGCTGGTGCGCAGTTACTCCCGGCCTGTGCCCGATCCCAAGGATGATGCTCGCCCGGAGCGGGCGGCCTTGTTGGTCCTGCACCCGGGCAAGACGATCCAGGATGTGCTGTACGAAGTCTTCGTGAACCCCGGCGCGGACGAAGGCGCAGCCGAGGCCGGCAGTGGGGGGGCTACAGACGGCGCGGGGGGCGGGGCGGTCCATGCCGATCGCGTCCGCATGGAGGCGTGGGAACTCCTCGGACGTTTGGACAAGGACGGTTCTCGCCGCGCGAC
>JBGPGM010000241.1:0-4536 GCA_041483855.1 Phycisphaerae bacterium
TAGACGTGCCGCGGCAGAACGAACAACTCCAGGGCCGCGGCCACGAACGCATACATGCCCAGCAGCGCGATCGTCATCACCACGTACAGCAGAACCACCTCCTGGCGGGGCTCGGCCATCCGCACGGCCACGGTCACAAACCGGTCGGCCCCGGCGTCGTAGGCCACCGCGCTGGACGACTGGGCCGACTTGGGCCCGGGCATGGACCGCCCGGGCGTCTGCCGCGCCGCCGCGGCCAAGGACCGGTCCAAGCCCAACTCTTCCGCCGTGCCGGTGCGCAGCTGCACACCCTCGGGCAGGAGGTGGTCCAGCGAGGCCGGCGCGCCGGGGGGGGACGGGCCGCCCTGAACGCGCGGGGCGCCGAGCCACCGGCCCGGGTCGGCCAGGACCAGCCCCAGCAGCCGCATCGCCTCGTGCGACTCGGCCTGCTGCACGACGCCGGCAATCGCCGGGCGCAAGGCCATCCACAGGATCGCGGCGAGCACGAGCGAGAAGCCCGTGTGCAGGAAGATCAGTTTCTTCCGGATGCGCATGCCCGCCAGCAACCCGCCGGCCCGGCGCCGCCGTCGCGTGGACGGCCGCGCCGGCGCAACCGTCGCGCCGTCGCCAACCGCCCCGCTGCTCGTCCACTCCGGTGTCACCATGCGCGGCCCCCGTGCTCGCTCCTACAC
The DNA here is from genome assembly GCA_041483855.1 of Phycisphaerae bacterium. Taxonomy (GTDB): domain Bacteria; phylum Planctomycetota; class Phycisphaerae; order Phycisphaerales; family UBA1924; genus JBGPGM01. The sequence goes on from JBGPGM010000241.1 coordinate 672, forward strand.
TGCCCGGTGTCCGACCATACCCGATCCTTTAAGCCCCGGTCCGCGCCGGCAAGCGCTCCGCCCGGCCCTCCGCCGCTCGGCGACGCCGCCCGCGACCTGGTGATCCGGCGCCTCGCCCGGCAGGCGCGACGCTTCCCGGACCTGTCGCTGCTGGGACTGGACCCGGGACGGATGGATCAGCGTGACGCGGCCTTCGCCCAGGCCATCTACGACGCCGTCATCCGGCGCTGGCTGACGCTGGCGTACCTGCTCAACCTCTCGCTCAAGCAGCCGCTGGCCGAACTGGAGCCGCGCGTGCAGGCCCTGCTCTTGTCCGGCGCGGCCCAGTTGCTCCTGCTGGACCGGGTCCCGGTCCACGCGGCGATCAACCACGCCGTGGAATGGGCCAAGCAACGGATCCGGCCCGGAGCCGGGTCGCTGGTCAACGCCGTGCTTCGCAAGGTCGCCGGTCTGCGCGCCGGCGCGGACACGCCCGGAGCAGAGCGCAACGCGTATTCGGACCAGGCGGACGAACTGCCCCTCGGCGGGCCTGACGGCGGGGCGATGGCCCTGACCGCGCCGGTGCTGCCGGACGACCCGCTGGATCGCCTCGCGGTCGCGACGGGATGTCCACGGGCCGTGCTCGAAGCGTGGGCCGAGGCGAACCCCGCCGACGAAGTCCGCCGGCTGGCGCTGCACACGCTCTCGGCGGCTCCGATCATCCTTAACACCGCCCACGTGTCGGGCCAACCGCCCGCCAAGGACCTGACACCGCACGAGTTGCCGGGCCATCACGTGTTCACGGGCTCGTACGCCGACCTCGTGGCGCTGCTGGCGGCGCGCCACGACCTCTGGGTGCAGGACCCCGCGTCGGCGTTGCCCGTGGCCTCGGTGGCGGACCTGCGCCCGGGTCTGGTGCTGGACCTGTGCGCCGGCCAGGGGACCAAGACGCGCCAACTGGTCTCGCTCTTTCCCGAGGCCCACGTCGTGGCGACGGATGTGGACGCCGACCGGCGCGCGACGCTGGCCGCGACCTTCAAGGACCGTCCCCAGGTTGAAGTGACCACACCCGCGGACATCCGCAACCGTCTCATCCGCCAGGCAGACCTCATCCTGCTGGACGTGCCCTGCTCCAACACCGGCGTGCTGGCCCGACGGCCCGAGGCCAAGCACCGCTTCGGACCGGCATCGCTCGAATCGGTCTGCGCGGCGCAGCGCCAGATCATCGCCGACTGCATCCCGTTGTTGCGCGACCAGCCGCCGCGCGGGCGGATCCTCTACTCCACCTGCTCGCTCCAGCGCTCCGAGAACGAGGCACAGGGCGCCTGGTCGTCCCACTGGCACCGGCTCAAAGTCTCCCGCTCGCGCCTGCACCTCCCCCGCGCCGGGCCGGGTCATCCGCCGACTCGCTATACGGACGGGTCCTTCTCGCTCCTGCTTGATTGACGACCCGGCGCGCCCACAGGCGCCGCGGGACATCCGTCGCACCGCCCTGCCCACCGGGGTAAACTCCCCGTCGCTCCGGTCGCCCGCATGCCCACGAGACCACCCGCCGCACTCGCGCCCGCGCCGCCCACCTCCAATGCCGGCCGTCGCTCCCGAGACCACCCTCAATGAAGTTGCTCGACATCCTCAGCCTCGACTGCATCAAGGCGCCGCTGGAGGCCACGAACAAGCAGGCCGCGATCAGCGAGTTGATCGACCTGCTAGTCAAGGCCAAAAAGGTCGAGAACTCGGACGCGCTCAAGGAAGCGGTGTGGACGCGCGAGCAGACCCGCACCACCGGCATCGGGCACGGCCTGGCGATCCCTCACGGCAAGTGCGCCGGCGTCGATTCTCTGGCCCTGGCCATCGGACGCCCCGCCGCGCCCATGGACTTTCAGGCCATCGACGCCAAGCCCGTCCGCCTGATCGTCCTGCTCGTGAGCCCCCCCGACCGCACCAGCGACCACATCCAGGCCCTGGCCCACATCAGTCGGCTGATGATCGTGGACGACTTCCGCGAGAAGATGTTTGCGGCCCAGACTCCGGGAGATATCTACGACCTGCTCCGGTCCCAGGAACAGAAGGCGTAACAGCCGGCCGGCGTGGGCCCCGCGCCGACCGCGTCCGAACCGGCCGTCTCTTCTATACTCCCGCCATGCCCACCCCGGCCCACCGCCCGCCGCCGAGCAGCGCCCCCACCCCGGCGCCACCCGCTCCCACCGACGACACGATGCCCCTGACCGACCAGAACCCTCCCCCCGAGGCCGTCGTCGCTCCCGTCCCGCGCATCGACGCGGCCATGGGCGCGTACCTGGTTCCCGCCCCGCTGCCGGAGAACCTGCTCGACGCCATCCGCTACTCGCTGCTGGGGCCGGGCAAGCGGTTGCGCCCCTTGCTGGTGTGGCACTGTTGCGCCGCGGCCGGCGCACCTCCGCAGGCCTCCCTGCCCGCCGGGATCGCCGTCGAACTCATCCACGCGTTCAGCCTCGTTCACGACGACCTGCCGGGCATGGACGATGACGACCTTCGGCGCGGGCGGCCCACGCTCCACCGGCATACCTCCGAGGCGATGGCCATCCTCGCCGGCGACGCGATGCTCACGCTGGCCTTCGAGATCCTCGTGCAGCACGTCGCGGAGCCGGCGGTGAGCGCCGCCCTGGTGCGCGAACTGACGCAGGGCACGTCGGCGATGATCGCCGGTCAGGTGTACGACACGCTCGGCGGCTTTGCCAAGCACACACCCGACGCGGACCGGCTGCGCCTGATCCACCGCAACAAGACCGGCGGGCTGATCCGGGCCGCGTGCCGCATGGGCGTGATCCTCGGCCTGCACCGCCTGGGCCGGCCCATCGACGGCTCGCCGGCGGGTTCGCCGCTCGGTCCGCTCTCGGACTTCGGCGACGCCATCGGCCTGATGTTCCAGGTCGTCGACGATCTGCTGGATGTCACGCAGACGACCGACCATCTGGGCAAGCGCGCCGGCAAGGACATCGACGCCGGCAAGCTCACCTACCCCGGAGTCCACGGGATCGACAAGTCCCGCGCCGAGGTCCGGGAACTGTCCCGCACGGCTCTGGCGGCCCTGGATCGCCTGGGCAATCCCGGCCAGGGCGCCGCCGGCATCGAACCGCTCCGCCAACTCACCACGTACTTGGCCGTACGCACGCGCTGATCCGTCCATACAGTTGCGGCTGACCGCACCCGTGTACCGATAGGCCAGCGGCGCCCGGCACACCCAGACCCCCGGCCCGCCCCACGGAGATCCGATGACCCTTCTCCAGACGATCCACTCCCCCGCCGATGTGCGCAGACTCGCCGTCGATCAGTTGCCGCTGCTGGCGCAGGACATCCGTCAGGCGATCTGCGAGCAGGTCTCCAGGTCCGGCGGGCACCTGGCCCCGAATCTCGGCGTCGTCGAACTGTCCATCGCCCTGCACTACGTCTTCGACTTCTCCTACGACCGCCTGCTCTTCGACGTGGGCCACCAGTGCTACCCGCACAAGCTGCTCACCGGGCGGCTGCCCATGCTGGCCAACCTGCGCACCTCCAAGGGCATGGCCGGCTTCCCCGACCCGCGCGAGTCCCCCTTCGACCTGTTCATGGTCGGCCACGCCGGCACGGGCATCCCGACGGCCGTGGGCATGGCCCGCGGCGATACGCTCAACGGCGAGGCCTTCGACCCGCGGGCCAGCCCCGAGGGCCGGCGCGTCGTCACGATCATCGGCGACGCCTCGATCGTCAACGGCGTGGCGATGGAGGGGCTCAACAACGCGGGGACGCTCGCCCGCCAGTTCCTGGTGGTGCTCAACGACAACGGGATGTCCATTAGCAAGCCGCAGGGGGCCTTGTCGCAGTACTTCGACCGGCTGCGGCTGTCGCACCTGTACACCGACCTCAAGAA